>PMHN01000190.1 GCA_003156695.1 Gammaproteobacteria bacterium | reverse complement strand
CCTCAAGTTCGTAGCCGTCGCCTACGGTGCGGCCACTGCGATTGCCCTCGACGACGCCCACTACAAGAGCGCCTACAACGTCGCCAACCCCAATCTTCCCGTGATCGCCCGCTTGCGCAAAGCGGGCGTAGACGTCGCGGTGTGCGGCCAGGCGGTGCTGGAGCACAAGTACCAGTATGAGTGGATCGATCCATCGGTCACCGTCGCGCTCTCCGCGCTCACCACGATCACCTCGCTCGAGGAGCAGGGTTACCATCTGATGCCGCTTTTCTAAAGGCGCCGTCGGTTGTCCACGTGCCGCCCGTGCTTCGGTCTCGAGGGTCCCCCGCGGGTGAGTCGCCTGCGGAGTCACGTTGCCGCGGGGCTGCTCGCGCTGAGCGCACTCGCCGCGACCGCGGCCACCGCGCAGCCCACAGCACAGACGCCCGCACAGGAGGCTCCTGGGCGCAGCGACTGTCCCGGGCAATGGGATGATTCGATCTTTCCTCCGTGGCAGCACGGCGCCAACAACGATGCACTCGATCGGGGCCTCGAGTTCACCGTGCCCGAGGCGGATGTTCTGGCCGACTTTCACGGCGACCCGGCAGATCCGCTGCTGGTGCTGTACGTCGGCGGCAACTACTTTTTCGCCATGGCGCCGCTGGTGCAGGCTTTCGAGGCAAGCCGCCCGCAGTATCGCGGCCGGCTGTACTGGGAGACGATTCCACCGGGACTTCTGGTGCGCCAGATCCAGGCGGGCGGCCGGGTAACGGTCGGCAACATGACCTGGACGGTCAAGCCCGATGTGTACCTCGCCGGGCTGGAAGCCGTGAACAGACAGATCGACGCGGGTCTGCTCGCGGCGCCGGCGGTGCCGTACGTCACCAACACGCTCGCCATCATGGTGCCGAGGGGTAATCCGGCGCACATCGTGGGGCTCGCCGATCTTGGAAAGGCCGGTATTCGCCTCGCCATGCCGGACCCTGAGTTCGAGGGTGTGGCGCGCCAGATCCAGGTGGCACTGGAGAAGGCGGGCGGCGCGGCGCTGGTGCAGGCGGTCTACACAACCAAGGTGCGTGACGGGACGACGCGGCTCACTCGCATCCATCACCGACAGACGCCACTGTGGCTCATGCAGTGCCGGGTCGAGGCGGGCGTGACCTGGAGATCCGAGGCGGTGTTTCAGGAGCAGATAGGCCATGCGATCGGACACGTCGATGTTCCCGACTCCCAGAACGCCACCGGGGTGTACGCTGGCGCGGTGGTGCGCGGCGCAGCTCATGTGCAAGCCGCGAAGGAGTGGCTGGATTTCGTCCGCTCGCCGGCAGGAGTTGCGATCTTCGAGCGCTATGGATTCAAACCGTATGTTTCCGCACCGCGCTGACGCGGCTGTCCGCACGGCTGTCGTTCTGCTCGCGTCCCTGTCACAGCTGCCGAACGCAAACGCGGAGGACACCGGGAGCGCCCGGCGATCCGCTCCCGCCGCCGCGGCGTCCTGCGCGTCGTGCCACGGACAGTCGGGTGAAGCCAACGCCGCGGCCGGGTTTCCGCGACTTAAGGGGCTGCCCGCTGCTTACCAGATCAGGCAACTCGATGCGTTCGCGGACGGAACGCGTCAGAGCGCAGTCATGGCGCCCCTGGCCCGATCCCTCGGTGCGCGCGATCGAACACAGCTCGCTGACTACTACGCCGCACTCGGGGCACGTGCGCGCCAATCGGGCAACGCCTCCAACGGGGGTGATGACCGTCTCGCTCTGCGCGGGCGCTGGTCCGAGGAGATTCCCGCCTGCGTCCAATGTCACGGAGAGAACGGCAGCGGCATCGGTGCTGCGTTTCCTCCGCTCGCCGCGCAGCCGTCGGCGTATCTCGCTGCCCAGCTGCGGGCCTGGCAGCGGGGCACCCGACGTGGTGACCCGCTCGCGATGATGCAGAGGATTGCAAGCCGGCTCTCCGATGTGGACGTGCGCGCCGTGGCGGATTATTTTGCCGCCATTCCCGCAGGCGTTGCCGGGCCGACCGCACCGACTGCGGCGCCCGCGGTCGCCCGTGCGGCGGAGGCTCCATCGCATGCTGCGAAGCGGCCTGAGTCTGGTGCCGCGGCCGGGCAGGGCGCCTTCGTGCCCGCCGATGTCCCGATTCCAGATGACGACTTCGGCAAAGTGGTGCAGCTCGGACGGCAGATCTTCGACGACCCTGGGCGGTACGCGAGGCGCTACGTGGGTAACGACTTGCGTTGCACCAGCTGTCACCTCGATGAGGGACGCCGGGTCGGCTCGGCGCCGATGTGGGCGGCGTACGTGTCCTATCCCGCATACCGCAAAAAAAATGGCCACGTAAACACCTTCGCGGAGCGACTACAGGGCTGTTTTCGCTACAGCATGAATGGCCAGGCACCGCCCCTCGGGGATGCGGTGCTGGTCGCGCTGGAGAGCTACTCCTACTGGATGGCGCGTGGCGCGCCGCTCGACCCGAACATCGCCGGTCGCGGCTACGTCAAGCCGCCGAAGCCGGCGCTGCCGCCGGACAGGGCGAGGGGTGCGGTTGTATACGCGCAGAAGTGCGCGCTGTGCCACGGCAAGAACGGCGATGGCCAGGGCGCCAACGACGGCAGTCCCGGGTTCCCGGCGCTCTGGGGCGCGGACTCTTATAACTGGGGCGCCGGCATGGTCAACGTGACCAACGCGGCCGCCTTCATCAAGAGCAGCATGCCGCTTAGTCTCGGGGGCACGCTCACGGATCAGGAGGCGTGGGACGTCGCGCTGTTCGTCAATAGCCACGAGCGCCCGCAGGATCCGCGCTACACAGGCTCGGTGGCCGCGACGCAGGCCCGGTTCCACGACGCCGACGACTCCCTGTACGGGCAGCGTGTGGACGGCTACGTCCTCGGCAGCAGCTCCGTGAGCCCGGGCCACCGCCCGCGCGAACGCGCTTCAGGCTCCGGGGGCAGCTAGGGTTCCCTTGCAGTACCTCATCGGCGCCGCAGCCGGGGTGATCGTCGGCTTTTCACTCGGGCTGGTCGGCGGCGGTGGATCCATCCTCGCCGTCCCGCTCATCGTGTATGCCGTAGGGGTGAGGGATGCGCATCTGGCCATCGGCACCAGCGCGCTCGCCGTCGCCGCCAACGCGCTCGCAGGCCTCGCGAGCCACGCGCGCCTCGGCACCGTGCGCTGGAGGATCGCGGGTCTGTTCGCCGCAGCCGGCGTCGCCGGTGCGTGGATCGGATCGCTCGGCGGCAAGGCACTCGCGGGCCCGAAGCTACTGGTCTGCTTCGCCGCGCTGATGCTCGTGGTCGGCGTCATGATGCTGCGCGGCCGCCCGGCGCGCGGCAACGCGGATGCCAAACCCGGTGGGATCAGCATTCCGCGACTCCTCATCGCGGGCGTACTGACGGGGGCGGTGAGCGGGTTTTTCGGGATCGGCGGTGGCTTTCTGATCGTGCCCGGGCTTATGTACGCCGCACACCTGCCGATTCTCGAGGCCGTCGGTTCCGCGCTCGTGGCGGTGGCGGCCTTTGGACTCACCACCGCGGTTAACTACGCGCGCTCGGGCTGGATCGACTGGCCGCTGGCGGCGGTGCTCATCGCGGGCGGCGCGCTGGGTGGTGTCGCCGGCACGCGTCTCGCGCGGCGCCTGGCGGCGAGGCAGGGGGGGCTGAATCGGGTATACGCGGCGGCTGTCTTTCTGGTCGCGCTCTACATGATCTTGCGCAGCGCGACCCGCGGCCAGGGATGATTACTTTCCGTGCTGTGTTGCCTTCGCCTGCGCCGCGGTTCTGAGAGCGCGAAGACCGTCTTCGAAGTGCTTGCCCATCATGCGGTCCACGTCAATGAACAGGCTCATGATCTTGAGCATGTAAACATTCGCTCCGTGCATGACCCACGTAACTTCAGTGTCTTTGCCTGCCGGTTCGAATGTGAACTCATTGGTGTTGTGAGCCTCAAACGGCTTCACGAAGTCAACGTGGATGGTTATTTTGTTCGGCGGCGAGGCTTCCGCAATTTCCATCCGCCCCTTGCCTGCCGGACCTGTGCTGTCCCACTCCGATATAGCGCCAATGCCGCTCGCGGCACCGCTGTAACTTCGCTTCATCGTGGGATCGGTCTGATCCTGTGGCGCCCACGAACCCCAATAATGGAAGTCGTCGACCAGCGCAAAGACGGTCTCGGGCGGGGCACTGATGAGTATGTCGCGCCGCACCTGTAGCGTGTCAGGCCTGGTAGCCGCGAGCCCGAGGATGCTGGCGACCACAACCAACACGACAATCGCGATTACTATGACCATTGACCTTCTGTCGCGTCGCAAGGCCGCCTACTCAGTGTCCGATGTCAAACAGGTCGGGGTACTGCCGCGGCTGTGAGCGCAGATACTGCGCGGGCGCCCGCACGTGTGCGCCGAAGTGCGCGGCCGCATGCCAGGGCCAGCGCGGATTGAAGAGGATCGTGCGCGCCAGCGCGATCAGATCGGCATCCCCGGTCGAGACGATCGCCTCCGCCTGCTCGAACTCGGTGATGAGTCCGACCGCGATTACGGGTACGCGCACCGCCGCCTTGACGGCGCGCGCAAGCGGGACCTGATAGCCCGGACCCACCGGGATGCGCTGGGCAGGGTCGAGCCCGCCACTCGAGACATTAACGGCTGCGCAGCCGCGCGCCTCGAGTGCTTGCGCGAACGCGACGGTCTGGGCGATGTCCCAACCTCCCTCGATCCAGTCCGTGCCCGACACGCGCATGCTCACCGGCCGGTCCGCCGGAAAGGCCGCCCGGACCGCCTCGAATACCTCGAGCGGAAAGCGCATGCGGTTCTCGAGGCTTCCGCCGTACTCGTCCGTCCGGCGGTTCGACAGCGGCGAGAGGAACTGGTGCAGCAGATAACCATGAGCCCCGTGCAGCTGCACCGCATTGACGCCCAGGCGTGCAGCGCGCCGGGCCGCGCTTGCGAAGGCCTCGCGTACGCTCCGCCGCCCCGCCTGATCGAGCGCGAGGGGCGCCTGCTCACCCGGCAAAAAGGGGGACGCCGACGCAGCGACGGTCTGCCAGCCGCTTTCGACGCCGGGTAGGATCTGCTTCCCGCCCTTCCACGGCACCTCCGTCGATGCCTTGCGTCCGGCGTGCGCCAGTTGCACCGCAATCGGAATGTCAGACCAGCGTCGCACGCTCGCGAGCGTGCGCGCCATCGCCTGCTCGGTGGCGTCGTCGTATAGCCCGACGTCCGCGTACGTGATGCGTCCTTCCGGCAGCACGGCGGTCGCCTCAACCGTCAGCAGCGCAGCGCCCGAGAGCGCGAGGCTGCCGAGATGGATCACGTGCCAATCGGTCATGCAGCCGTCAACGGCGGAGTACTGGCACATGGGAGCGATGACGATGCGGTTGGCGAGCTCGAGCTCGCCGACGCGCAGTGCGCTAAACAGGACACTCATGCAATCACCTGTCAGAAGATCCTGATGACGCGAACGGCAGTACACCCTCCCTGCACGCCCGGCCAGGCGAGCAGTTATTCTCACGGCTCGGGAGCTGTCAAGCTGCCGTGTGGGATGCTGTGGTCCCGTAACTGATAGATTATTAGTGACTAACCGGCGCCCGCCCGATTGGAAAGTGGCCTTTTCCGCATGGGCGGTTCGCAATCCTTCTATAACCAATAGGGGAGACAGGACTATGAACCGCGATTGCGAGAAGCAAGGGATCGCTCGGAGGGATCTACTGAAACTCGGCGCGCTGGGCGTCGTCGCGCTCGGGCTTGGTGGCATGCCCCGGCAGGCACGCGCGGCCGAAGGCGCGCCGACCGCGCTCTCGCCCGACGAGGCGCTCGCCAAGCTGAAAGCGGGAAACAAGCGCTATGTCAGCCACCCGGAACTCTGCTCGATCGACCTTGCGGCGCAGCGCAGCGCGGCCGCGGCGCACCAAGCGCCCTGGGCGACGATCATCAGTTGCGCCGACAGCCGCGTTCCGCCAGAACTTGTTTTCGGCGGACATGGCGTCGGCGAGCTCTTCGTTGCCAGAAACGCTGGCAATCTGGTCGACACCGCGACCCTCGGCACGGTCGAATATGGCGCAGCCGTGCTTGGCTCGCCACTCATCGTCGTTCTGGCCCACACCAGCTGCGGCGCCGTGAAGGCCGCGTGTGACGTAGTCACCAAGAACACGACCTATCCTGGCGCAATCGGCCCGATGATCGAGCCGATTGTTCCGGCCGCGCTCGCCGTGAAGAGCGAGGCCGGCGATTTCGTCAACAATGCGGCGAAAGCAAGCGCCAAGCGGACCGCCGCGCGACTGACTGCGGCAAGCACGCTGATTGCGGGCCTCGCCAGCGCGGGCAAGGTGAAGATCGTCCCGGCGATTTACGACCTGAAGACAGGCGTCGTCACCTATCTTGACTGAGGGTAGCTACTCCATGCCCATCGGCCTGCGCATAGGTTTCATCGGACTCGGTAACGTCGGCAGCCAACTCGCGGGAAACCTGCAGCGACACGGCGTTGATCTGACAGTGCGCGACCTCGACCTACAGCGGGTCGCGCCGTTCGTTGCCCGCGGCGCGCAAAGCGCGGAATCGCCCCGGGCGCTGGCCGCCGCGGTCGATATCGTGATCACCTGCCTGCCTTCCCCGGCCGCGAGCGCCGAGGTGCTGGAAGCCGCCGACGGCATTCTCGCCGGGCTCTCGCCCGGGAAGATCTGGCTCGAGATGAGTACCACCGACCCTGCCGAAGTGCGGCGCCTCGCCGCACGCGTCGCGGAGCTCGGCGCCACCGCACTCGACTGCCCCGTGTCGGGGGGCTGCCACCGCGCCGCCACCGGTAACATCTCCATCTTTGCCGGCGGCGAGCGCGCGGCGTTCGAGCGCGCGCTGCCGGTGCTGGCCATCCTCGGCCAGCGGATCCTGCACAGCGGGCCGGTCGGCACTGCCTCGCAGCTCAAGGTACTCACCAACTTCCTCTGCACTGTGCACCTCGTGGCGCTCGCCGAGGCGTTGACCACGGCCACGGTTGCAGGCCTCGACCTCAATACCGCCTACGAGGCGATCCGCATCTCTTCCGGGAACTCATTCGTACACGAGACCGAGTCGCAGGTGATCCTGAACGGTAGTCGCGACATCAATTTCACGATGGATCTCGTCATCAAGGACGTGGGGCTATTCGATGCCCTGGCGCGCGAGCAGCACGTGCCGCTCGCGCTGTCGCCACTGGTGCTCGGCATCTTTCGCGATGCTGCGCGCCGCTACGGGCCGCGCGAGTTCTCACCTAACATCATCCGCCGCTACGAGGAGCCGTGCGGTGTGCGTGTGCTGGGCGAGGGGTTCCCGGCGCAGATCGTTGATGACGAGCCGAAGGTCCCGGGCTATGAGGTAGTGCCGCGCCGGAACGCGAACTAACGCGCGTCCGCTGCGCTCGCGTTGGCTCGCTCCCTATCTGGAGCTTCTCGGCCTTGCGGTTATCTTTGACATCTATTCAGGATAGGCTTTGATGCTGTCCGCGACCGAGTCAGCGACGTGCTCCTTGGTGATCACACCGGCAACGTCGCTTCCGCGTGGAACCCCGCGCCCACGCACGACTACCGCCATGATGGCACCCCGGCGCCACATGCGGCGGATAACGTCAAAGGCGGTCTCGTTCTCGCCCACCACGGTGAAATTGCGGCTCGCGACATCGCCCAGACTCACCCCGGTGTGGGCGCTCTCCAACCCTCGGCGGAGGCCTGTATTGACGCGGATCACCCCGTAGATGTGACCCTTGTCAGTGACCACGACGTGCCGCAGGCGTCCAGCGTGTTCGGGCTGACGCAGATAGTCATCGAAACTCGCGTCCGCCGGTAACACCTGGATATCGGCGTCCATCACCTCGCGTGCGCAGCGGACGAGGAACATATTGGCGTGGCGCGCCTTTGGAATGGATCGGCCGCGGCGCACAAGCTTCAAAGTGTAGATGGTCTCGCGAGACAGCATCCGGCGTGCGCCGATGCTCATCGCGACCGCCACGATCATCGGCATCACGATGCTGTAGTCGCGCGTCATCTCGAAGATCATTGTGACGGCGGTCATCACCGCGCCGGTTCCGCCACCCACCATCGCTCCCATGCCGACCATTGCGAAAGCAGGGACGCTCAGCTGAATCGGCAGACCGGCCGCGTTCAGCAGCGCCGCAAAGCCGCCGCCAAGGGTCGCGCCCATGAACAACGAGGGCGAAAAGATGCCGCCGGATGAGCCGGAGCCCAGACTGAGCGAGGTCGCCAACAGCTTGCAGACGCTCAGCAGCCCCAGCAGCCAGAATGTCGAGATCTGCCCTGCCAGCACGGCCTGCACGGTCGCGTAGCCGACGCCATCAACGTAGTACTGACCGAGCGTGCGGAGCAGGAGGTACATGAGCACACCGACAATCAGCATGCCAAGCATGTGCCGCAGATAACGCGACTTGACGCGATCGAAGAGATCCTCGGCCAGATGCAGCGCGCGGATGAAACCTGCCGCCCCGATCCCGCTGAGGGCGCCCAGGACCGCGAACAGGACCAGTACCAGCAACGCGGTCGAATCGACCGCCATAGCTTGAAGCGGGGGCACGTGGAACGCGGGCGCATCGCCAAGGAACCAGCGGCCCACGAACGTCGCCGTCCCCGTCGCGATCGCGACCGGAAGGAAGGTCTCCACGCTCACTTCGGGCATCATCAGCTCGATGGCGAACATCACGCCGCCGATCGGGGTGTTGAAGGTGGCNNCGAGTATTGAACGTGGCCGCGATACCTGCGCCTGCACCCGCGGCGACGAGCGAGATCCGCTGGCCCGCCGGCATGCGGATGATCTGCCCCAGCGTGGAGCCGAGCGCCGAGCCGATCTGGATGATCGGGCCTTCCCGACCGACCGAAGAACCGCTGCCGATCGCGATGGCCGAAGCCAGGGATTTGACCAGCGCCACGACCGGTCGGATAACCCCGCTCTTGTAGTAAATCGCGTCCATTACCTCCGGGACCCCGTGGCCCTTGGCCTCAGGCGCAAAACTACTCACCAGGAAGGTCACGGCGACGGCGCCCGCCACCGGAACCAGGATCACCAGCGCGCCCCACGGCGCCGGCGCGGTGAAGATATTGGCGTCGTAACGGATCAGCGCGTGACCCGTGAACAGCAGGTTGTGAATCAGGCCGATCAGATCCCGAAAGATTACGGCGCCAAGGCCAGTGACGACGCCTAGCCCGAGCGCCAGGAGGGAGAGCTGCGCCAGCGGCAATTGGCGGCTGTCCTCGCCGTCCATCACGTCTGCCGTCGCATCTGGAGTGAGCCAATACCCCGGCCGGATGCGGTTGGTGGGGTCACCTCAGAAACGAAGAAAAGTGGCACGATTTGTCCGTGATCGCCGATCGGTGGTGGCTTATCTTGTTTTTTTCTTAAGCGGGCTTCCAAAGACTGATAATTGCGCCTCCAGCGATCACCAAGGCGCCGCCGACCAGGATGGGCATTGTCGGGAACGATCTGAAGGCGATGACATTGATGACCTGCCAGACCACAAATAGCGTTGCAATGTAGAGCCCGACCACACGCCCGAAGTCGAGCGGCGCTACGTTGAGAAACGATCCGTAGCCCAACAGCAGCGCCGCGCCAGCGAGAAACAGCCCGATACGGATTAGACCCACGTGATTGTAGATCGCCATTCGGACAAGGGCGTCGCCGCTGGCTTCGAGCGTGGTTGCGATCAGCAGTAAAGCCAGTATGGGAACGCCTTGAAGTGTCTTTATCAATGTTCTGCCCACCATTACCAATTTTGCCCGACTGACGCTTCCGAGCCTAGCAGGGACCTACGCCGTTCTCTCGTTTACGACATTGGAATGCTCATATCCCAAACAAGTGATACGTGTCGTTGAGACGGTCTACCTTCGTGCGCTGCTCCAGGATTTCTAACTCACTCAAGCCGCAGGGATCTTGCCCCAAGCGCCAGTATGCGGACAAAGGTTGATCGAGAGTCTGCAGTAGGAGTGCTCGATTGCCAGCGCTGTGCCCTACCACGACGACGGTCTGTTGCGGATGGTGTTCGTGAACCAGACGCAGAACGTTCGAGGCGCGCGCAACCAACTCCTGCAATGACTCGCCGCCGGGGAATCGCATCAGATGCGGCGCTACAAGCCAGCGTTCAAACAGAGCGGGCCACCGGGCGCGGACCTCTTCGTGAGTGAGCCATTCCCAATTGCCGTAGTGCAAGTCGTTCAAATCATCGAGTGTTGCAGAAGGTGCGCCGCACGCGGCCGCGATTGCCTCCGCCGTCTGGACGCATCGTCTCAGCGGACTGGTGTAGATGATCTTCGGTTCCCACTGCTTTGCAATTCGCTGCGCCGTCGCTCGCGCCTGACGCACGCCCAGAGCCGACAAGTCGACATCGCGGCGACCGCGGAAGCGCTGCGGGGAGATCCCTTCGACATCTCCGTGTCGTACCAGGNNGTACCAGGACAATGCGCGTCATGTCGCGCGCCTCGCAGGCTCAAGCAGTAGCGGGCTCAGCCTTTTCATCGGTGCAGCTCAGACTCGGCCACGTCAGCTGACGTGCTGTGGGCGTTGGGTGCCAGCAGACGCAGGTGGCCCTGTCGGAGCGTGATCTCCGTGTCGGTGCAAAGCAGGGTAGGGTAGAGCCGCCCGTCGTGCCAGTACCGGCTGTGAGGCATGAGCGTCATGCACTGGATGACCCATCCGGGACGGCCTTGTGCCGCACGCAGTATTTGTCTTTCCATGTCCAGCTCGAGTGACAGATAGTGCTCGGCACACCGCGACCGAAGCAGCATGCGCAGTTGCCGCGTGGATACCGGCGGCATGCGCACCGAGAGCGCGAGGCGCCTCGCCCGCATTCGCTGTCGCTCGCGTTCGACGTCGACATCGATGACGAACAGTACGCCCGCAATGCCTCCCCGGAGCCGACGACAAAACCCGACCATGGCGGTGCTTACCTTGGTGAGATGATCAAGCAGCAACACGCAGCCGCGCCGGTCCGCGGCGTTCCACAGTCTGGCCCGAGCCGTTCTACGGGCTACTCCCTGGATGTTCACTTCGGGATAGGCGCTTTCCATGGTGCGCGTAATGTCATCCAGGCAAGAAGTGTACTGAGCGAGCCCACAGGGAGTGTTCGCTTTGGCAAAACGAGCATGCAACTGGGACACGAGGGTGGACTTACCACTACCGCGTGGGCCGTAGAGGATCAGGTGCTCACCGCGCCCCACGCGATCGAACAAATCCGAGCAGAGTTCGCGAACACTACTGTGCATGATCACCCGGGTTAGCGCGACGCAATAGGTCGCGCGCACACCCGGACTTTTACCGTCGCCTTCACACGACCATCGTAGCTTACGACACACACCGAAGCCCCGGGCCAGTCGCGCCCCGATCTTGATCTGGCGCGCTGTTCTCTGTACGCTGATATCAACCGTGGGAGATGGCATTCCTCCTACAAGAAAAACCGCCTGACCGGCTGATGATGCCTACCTGATTTCTCTTTGGAGAAGAGGATAGGCATGACCGTTTGGCCGGCGCTCCAGTTCCGCATGCGCTTTTGTCCGGGCACACGCAGCGGCGATCCCGCCTTCTGCCAACGAGCACAAGCGTGATCGCGCGCATCCTGTTCAACCTCCTGCAGGTTGCGGTGGTGATGATCGCCGCGCCACTCGCGGCCGGGGTCCTGGCCCGGCTCAAGGAAATGGTCCAGTCCAAGCGCGGGCCGAGCATTTTTCAGCCCTATCGGGACCTGTGGAAGCTGTTCCATAAGGACGAGATCGTCTCCGAAGACAGCTCCTGGATCTTTCGCTTTACGCCTTACCTCGTTTTCGTCACGCCGATTTTTGTCGCGTTGCTGATTCCGGTGCTGACGAGCTACCCGCTCTTCTTCGCCTTCATGGGCGACATGCTTGGCGCTGGCTTCGTGCTGGCGCTCGGCGGCTTCTTCGCCGCCCTGGCGGCAGTGGATACGGCTAACCCTTACGGACCTATTGGAGCCAGCCGCACCCGCATGGTCGGCTTTCTCGCGGAGCCCGTATTCATGATCGTGTTCTTCACCGTTTCATTCGTAGCCGGCTCTACCATCCCCTACATCGTCCAGCAGAGATGGGTTACGCCATTCGCGAATTTCTTTGCGCCCTCGCACGTACTGCTCGTGCTGGCGTTCCTCATGTTGATTCTCGCCGAGGGCGGACGCATCCCGGTCGATAACCCCAGCGGTCATTTCGAGCTGGCGATGATCGACGAATCCAAGTCCCTCGAATACTCCGGCCGCGGCTTCGCCCTTGTGAAATGGGGCGGTCAGATGAAATTCTTCGTGCTGCTCTGCATTTTCCTGAACGTGCTGGTGACGCCGTGGGGATTGGCGAGCGAACAGACTTTCGGGGCCGTGCTGCTGGCGATACCGACGGTCCTCCTGAAGGTGTTCTGCTTTCTCCTCGTGTTGGTGGTCATCGAGTCGTCCCTCTCCAAGCTGCGGCTGTTCCGCATTGCCGAATTCCTGGGCGCCGCGTTCATCACCTCTGTAGCGGCCATGGTCTCACAGGTCTTCTTGCCGTGAACGAAGCATGAGCACTGCAACAAAGGAGTTGCTGGAGAACCTGAACGCGTTGGCGGCAGGCCTGTTCCTGCTCACAGCATTTGGCATCGTTGCGATGCGACAGGCCAGAGGCTGCCTGAATCTGTTCATCGCACAGTCGCTGCTGCTGGCTGCGTCTGCGGCGCTGCTGGGCTTGCGCTACCACTCGGGGCATCTGTACGCAGTAGCGCTCGTCAACCTGATCAGCAAGCCGATCATCGTGCCCTGGCTACTGCACAGAACGTCCCCGGCGGAGATCTATACTCGGCGTGAAATCGACCAAGTCTTGAATATTCCGGCCGCTCTGCTCATCGCTCTGGCGCTAGCGATCGGCGCGTATTTTGTTGGCACTCCGCTGGCCAATGCCGTCGGGCCGGAATTCCGTGGCCCGAACGTGCCGATCGGCATCGCCGTGCTGCTGCTGGGCGCATTCACCCTCACCGTGCGGCGCGAGGCGCTGTCGCTGCTGATCGGTCTATTGGTGATGGAGAACGGCGCGTTTCTCGCCGGCATCTCTATCGCCCGCGACCTGGGGATGCTGGTCGAGCTCGCCATCGCCACGGACGGCTTGGTCATCGTGTTCATTATGGGCGTGCTGGTGCGTGCCGTGCAGAAGCAGGCCGGCACGACGGCCGTCGGCGAATTGGCGAGTCTCAAGGAGACGGCAACGGTGCCGGCGGCGGGCGAGGGGCTCCTGTGAGCGTCATCGTCATTCTGCTGCTGCCGCTCGCCGCTGCCTTGCTCGTTTGCATTCCATTCGGCAAACGCTGGGTACCGTGGGTAACGGTCGTATTCTGCGTGGCCGATCTCATTCTGGTCGGACGGCTGGCCCGCCAGGTCGTGAGCGGTGCCGTCCCAGCGCAACTGCTGGAGCCGGCGTGGTCCAAATGGCTGGCCGTCGACGGCTTGAGCGCGCTCATCCTGCTGCTCATCGCGTTTGTCGGCAGCACTGCCGCAATCTACTCCGTCGGCTACATGGCGCAGGCAAACCTGGATGGCAAGAAGCTCCGCCTTTATCACGCGAACTACAACCTCTTCATCTTCTCCATGCTCGCCATTCCGGTGCTAGCGGAGCCCGCACTGGTGTGGATCGTGGTGGAGCTGACGACGCTTTGTTCGGCGCTGCTGGTCTCCTTCGACAACACGCGCGAGGCGCTCGAGGCGGCGTGGAAGTACGTGGTGCTGTCGCTGATGGGCGCGGGCGTCGCGTTGTTCGGTTTTATGGTGCTGTTCGCCGCCATGCACGCCGGCGGCGGGGGAATCTACACGTGGACGGGGCTCGTGACGGCGGCGCCCAAAATGCCGCCGATTCTTCTGCAGTCGGCGTTTCTGCTGATCTTGATCGGCCTCGGAACGAAAGTGGGTCTGGTTCCCATGCACACGTGGTTGCCGGATGCCCACAGCCAGGCGCCGTCGCCGGTGTGCGCGCTGCTCTCCGGAGTCGAAACTACGTCGATACTCTACGTGATCATGCGGCTATTTCCGGTGATGCAGGCCGTGCCGCGTGTGCATGCCGCGACTTGGGCCCTTGTCTTTGGCCTCGTTTCCGTCGGTACCGCGGCGTTCCTACTGTTGCAAGTCAAGGACTACAAACGCCTGTTTGCCTTCTCCACCGTCGAGCACATGGGGATCATCCTGACGGCGATCGGCCTTGGCTCATCGGCGGCCAATTACGGCGCGATGCAGCAGATCGTCAGTCATTCGGTGACCAAGTCCTTTTGCTTTTTCGCAGCGGGCGCAACGTTACTGATTGTGGGAACCCGTGAGATCGCCGCGGTACGCGGACTGATCCGGCGCTCCCCACTCACCGGCGCTGCGCTCGTTTTCGGCGCGCTTGCGATCGCTGGCGCGCCACCGCTGGCGGTCTTCCTGAGTGAGTTCTCAATTCTCAAAGCCGGTCTGGCGCAAGGACAGTACCTGGTGACGGGTCTGCTCGCGATTTTCATCGTCATCGCGTTTTTTGGCATCCTGGCCCACGTTAACCGCATGGTTTTCGGCGCCCTGCTGCCTTCGCCGGGGCCCGCACATTCGCGGCCGGAGGCAATCGCTCGCTCGCGAGTGCCTTTCAGTTGCCAGCTCGCGCTTGTTCTCGCTGCCATACCGGTACTCGTCCTCGGCGTCTACGTTCCTAAAGCACTGCAGGACCTTCTGGCGATGGCGGCGGCTGCGTTGACCCGATGAGGCGCCCGTGAACTTCTCCACATTGCAGCAGCAGATCGAACGTTACTGGCCTGGGCAAGCACAATGCCGCGTTGACGCCTTGACTGCGACGAGCGAAGTGGCGTGTACGCGCCCTGTGCTTGCCGAGGTGTGCCATCGGATGGTCGAGGAGTGGCATTGCAGCTTCGCCGGCTTGATCGTCGAGGAGGGCGCAAGCGCATGGCAGCTGCGGTACGCATTCTACGGCGAAGGCGCAGGCAGCTGGGTGCACGTACTGGTGAGCGCCCCCCTCGCCGACAAGGTTTTCCCGAGCGTGGTCGAGTGGATTCATGCTGCAGACTGGCACGAGCGGGAAGCAGAGGACATGTTCGGCGTGCGCTTCGAGGGGCACCCCCATCTTGGAGATTTCGTACTTCACGACGACGTCTGGCAGGAAGGGGTCGAGCCGATGCGGCACGGGTTCAATGCGCAGGCCGCGATGCACAACCGCCGTCCGAACGTCGACTGGCGACCCCGGCGCATCGTCCAGGAGCCCGGCGCGTTCATTATGCCCATAGGGCCTAAGTTCTCCGGCATCACGGAATCTGTGCATTTCTTGCTCGAAACCGTGGGCGAAGACGTCATCCGCTCATCGACCCGTCTGTTCTACAAGTGGCGCGCCGTCGAGAAGCTCGCCGAGGGCAAGACGGTCGAGGAGGGCCTCCTGTTGGCGGAGCGGTTCGCTGCGACAACGGCTTTCGCTCACGGACTGGCGTTTTGCCAGGGCGTCGAATCCGTCTGCGGCGTGCAGGTGCCCCCGCGCGCGCGCGCGCTGCGGGTACTTTTGGCTGAGCTTGAGCGGCTGCGGCAGCACGCTGGCGCGATCCAGGAAATCTGCGAATCGACAGCACTGGCGGTTGCCACCAGCCAGGCGGGACTTCTCGAAGAAGAACTGCTGCGCCTATCGGGCGAACTGACCGGTCATCGCTACCTGTTCGGCCTGCTTGCCCCGGGCGGGTTGCTATGCGATCTGCCGGCGAATGCCTGCCGCGGGACGCTCGGGCGGGCACAGGACATCCTCAAGCGGCTGAATGAACTGGAACGGCGGCTGAGCGTCTCCAGCAGTTTTCTCGATCGGATCGAGGACGTCGGCGTCATCCCGGCTCAAACCGCGAAGGATTACAGCCTGGTCGGCCCGGTCGCGCGCGCCTCGGGACTCATCCGCGATCTGCGCCGGACGCTGCCGTATTCCGGTTACGCGGCGTTCAATTTTGACGTGCCGAGCGAACGGGAAGGCGACGGCTACGCGCGGCTTCGGATGCTGTTCGCGGAAAGCCGGCAATCGGTGCGCATCATGGAGCAAGTGGTGACGGCACTGACGGAAGGCGAGGTGTGTCGGGCGGTGCAATACCGCTCGGGTGCCGCACTGGGCTGGGCCGAGGCGCCGCGCGGCGCAACGTTCCATTGGGTGAGGTTGGGCGAAGGCGGACGGATCGCGCGCTACCGGATCGTGACGCCGTCTTTCACCAACTGGCACAGCTTCCACCTGGCTGCGGAGAAATTCGCGTTCCAGGATTTTCCCATTATTCTCGCGACCTTCGATTTGTCCGTGGCGGAGAACGACCGGTGATGACGAAAGCAGGGGAAAAGAGATGAGCCAATGGGTTTTCAGGGGCATTCGCACCGGAATCAGGACCACGGCGTATCCGCGCGCCGCAGAGCGCGCCGCCGGCGTCACGCCCGGGATGCCCCGCGGGGGTGACTTCGGCGCTGCCGCGCCCGCGATCGTCGCACGATGCCTCACCGGCGCGCTCGATCAGGCGCAGGGAGTAATCTCGGTGGATAGCCGCCGTTGTGTGCACTGCTACCGTTGCGTCCGGGGCATCGAGCAGCCGCTGAACTGGGAGCCGACCTACGAATGGGCGGCCGCAGCGGCGCGGCCGACCCAGGAGTTGGGACAGCCATTCCGGCGCTCCATCCACATCCTGGTGGTGGACGCCGGCGACTGCGGCGCATGCCTGAACGAGGTGAAGCAACTCAACAATCCGTATTACAACATGCACCGGCTTGGTTTTTTTATCACGCCGACCCCGCGCCATGCGGACGTGCTGTTGGTCGTCGGTCCCGTGACCGATCAGATGCGGTTCGCGCTGGAGAAGATCCACAAGGCGATGCCGACGCCAAAGCGAGTTATCGCCGTAGGCGCGTGCGCGTTGTCGGGCGGGGCGTTCGCCGACAGCTTCGTATGTGCTAACGGCGTAGCGGACGTCCTGCCGGTGGACGTCGCGGTGCCGGGTAATCCGCCGCCGCCGCTTGCCATCCTGCATGGATTACTCGTAGCCGTCGGCCGCAAGGCTTCGGAACGGCTGGCGCCGGACGAGTACCAAGCTGCCGCACAGCAATGATGCACAGCGAGACGCTCATCATCGCGTTCTTTGCGGCCTGCGGCGCCGGCATCCTGCTTTCCCTCGCGCTACGGCCGGGGCGCCAGGCCCTGGTACTGACAGCGCTTGGGTGCCTGGCTGCGATCGCCGCCGTCGTGGCGGGCACCCACGTGCTTCTGACTGGCGAAGTATTCACGCAGCCGCTGTGGTCGTTGCCGGGGCTGACCATGCTCACGCTGCGAGTCGACCCGCTTTCGGGCGCGTTCGTACTCGTTACCGGGCTCGTGCTCTTCCCGGCCTCGATCTACGCCAGCGGTGAATTGCGACGCCAATCGTTTAGCGGCCGCGAACGCGTGTTTACGGTGATGCTGCTCGCGCTCTACGCGTCGGTCGGTCTGATCCTGATCGCCGGCGACGCTTTGCTGTTCCTGCTGGCGTGGGAAGTCATGTCCATCCTGTGCTACCTGCTCGTGGTGACGAGCAGGGAGGGTGACAACGGCCAGGTCGGCGCGGGGTATCTGCTCCTTGCGATGAGCGAAGCCGGAACGGTGGCGGCCGCCTTGGGATTCCTGCTGCTCGGGCTGGGCGCGAGTTCCCTGGAGTTCGAGGCGGTCAAATCCAGTGCCTCCGCTCTGGGTTCGACCGCCCGCTGGGGAGTGTTTCTCCTCACGTTCTTCGGATTCGGCGTGAAGGCCGGCCTGGTACCGGTCAATTCCTGGCTGCAACGCGCTTACGTTGGGGCGCCCCGGGCGTTTGCCCCGGTGCTCGCCGGGGTAACATTGAACGTCGGCCTGTACGGCATCCTGCGTGTCAACGCCGATCTCTTGCCGGCCGCGCAGATGGGGACGGGCTTGGTCACACTCGTGGTCGGGACCATCTCGGCGCTGCTCGGGATCCTGTACGCGACCACCGACAACGATTTGAAGGCGATGTTGGCGCACAGCTCCATCGAAAACGTCGGGATCGTGGTCGTCGGCTTCGGCGCGGGGATGGTATTNNCGCGGGGATCGCGTTCGTAGCGGCGCTTTACCACATGCTCAATCATTCGCTCTACAAGGCGCTGCTGTTTTTCGGCGTTGGCGCCGTGGAGACACAGACCGGCACGCGGGACATCGACCAACTCGGCGGCCTGATCAAATGGATGCCGCTGACCGCGTTCGCCTTCCTCATCGGCACACTGTCGATCGCCGCGCTGCCGCCGTTCAACGGCTTCGTCAGTGAGTGGCTGACGCTGCAGGTGATGCTGCGCTCGGCGGAGCTGTCTTCGATCGGCGCGAAGATTGTATTTGCCCTGTGCGGAGCGGGACTTGCGCTGACGGCGGCTTTGGCCGTGACCTGCTTCGTGAAAGTGTTCGCGATGAGCTTTCTGGGGATGCGCCGGCTCGATGGGGAGCTGCGGGTCACCGAAGCCGCGCCGCGGACGCTTGCATCCATGGCGATCCTCGCGGTTCTGTGTTTTGCGTTGGGCGTGCTGCCAACATACGTGATTCCGATGCTTGACCCGGCGTCAACGCAGCTGGCAGGAGCCAGCGCGTCAGAGACGCTGGTACCGCCGTTCTTTGCCTCGGCTCAAGGGCACGGCGCGTTGCCCGCGGGATTTGTCGGCGAGTTCCACGACCTGGGCGCGCAGGTAGGGGAGACGGTCCTGCCCGGGCGCGGACTGGTAGTGCTGCATCGCGGCGGAACGCAGAATCCGGTGGTCTTCGCCATGTCCACCTCCTACATGCTGCTGGTATTGACCGGTCTGCTGGTTCTGACCTGGGTCGTCATTCGTTTGTGGCTGACACGTGCCCGGCGTCGTTTGCGGCGCGAGCGTTGGGACGGCGGGGTGCGGCAGCTGCTACCCGAGATGACCTATACGGCGACGGGATTTTCCAACCCCGTGCGGGTGATCTTCGACGCGATATTCCGTCCGACGACCGTGGAGGACACGCGCGAGACGGTGGCGGAGCATTTCCGTATAGCGATCCGCCGCGAGAAGGAGCACGTGCATCTCGTGGACAGACTGGTGTTCCAGCCGGTCAGAGCGGCGGCGCTGTGGTTCGCGCGCGCTCTGGCGGCGATGCACCACGGACGCATCAACGCGTACGTGACTTACGCATTTCTGGCTCTGTTGATCGTGTTTGCCGTGCTGCCGACATCGTGATGCGAGCTTGCGCGCGCTGGATGCGCCGGGCGGTCGGGAAAGCTGTATGACCACCGATGGGTCGCTACTGGTCTTGGTCTTCGCACTTTGCGGTGTTGGCGCGTTGGCCGGACTTGCCGTACCTGAGCGTCGGATCCCGGCGATCCTGGCCTGGGTAGGCTCACTTGCGGCGCTGGCGATGTTGTGGGTCAGCGCAGACGTGCTGCGCTCCGGCGGTGTTTTCAAGAGCGAGCTGTGGGCGATCCAGCCGCTCGGAACCTTGAGCGTGTCGCTGGATCGTCTGTCGGCACTGTTTCTGTTTGTGGCGGCGCTGGTGATGCTCGCGAGTTCCATCTTTTCCGCCAGCTACCTCAAGCGGTATCTGGGTCATTACAGCCTCAAAGCGCTGAACGCATGGTATCTGCTGCTGCTCGCGTCGATCACCTTGATCCTGATCGCTGATGACGCGCTGCTATTCCTGCTCGCGTGGGAAGGGATGTCAATCACGAGCTACCTGCTCGTCAACTTCGAGAACCAGCGCGACGAGAACAGCCACGCCGGCTATCTCATGCTGGCCACGGGTGAGGCGGGCTTCATGGCCGTGGTGGTGGCGTTCCTGATCCTGACGGTGCAGGGAGGGTCGCTGGAATTCCCGGCGCTAAAAGCCGCGGGCGCGAACCTGGGACCGCTCGCGCGCTGGCTCGTTTTTCTGCTGACGTTCTTCGGCTTCGGTGTCAAGGCGGGACTGGTACCCGTCAACACCTGGCTTCCCCGCGCGCATCCCGCAGCGCCCGCCAATGTATCGGCGATCCTCTCGGGGGTGATTCTGAATCTGGGCCTTTACGGCATCGTTCGCCTGAATCTCGATCTCGTGCCCTTCACCACGGTCGGCGCAGGCGTCGTAGTGCTCATCGTCGGAACGGTGTCTGCCCTGGTGGGAATTCTATACGCCACGACCGAAAACGACCTCAAGGCAATGCTCGCTCACAGTTCCATTGAAAACATCGGAATCGTGACCGCCGGTCTGGGCGCCGGGATCATCTTTACCGCTTACGGTCGGCCCTTGCTGGCGGGCATCGCCTTCATCGCGGCCTTCTATCACATGATCAATCATTCACTCTACAAGGCGCTGCTGTTTCTGGGGGTNNAACAGTGGATGACCGTGCCGGCACCCGGGATCTGAACCTGCTCGGCGGCCTGATTCACGCGATGCCGTACACCGCGGGCGCCGTGTTGATTGGCACACTCGCAATTTCGGCGCTCCCACCATTCAACGGGTTTGTCAGCGAATGGCTGACGTTGCAGACGATGCTCCGGTCGGCCGAGCTGCCCTCGGTACCCATCAAGATCATATTCGCGTTGTGCGGGGCCGGACTCGCGCTGACGGCGGCGCTGGCGGTCACGGCCATTGCGGCGGCGACGCTGGCCGGCGCGTGGTACTTCCAGCTGGTGCTGGATATCGTTCCCTGTCCGCTCTGNNTTTGTGAAGATGTTCGCGATGGGATTTCTCGGCATGGCTCGCTCGGAAGGCGCTGCAAAGGCGGTTGAAGCGCATAGGGCGTCCATCGTGCCGATGGGATTCCTGGCCGTGCTTTGCCTCCTGCTGGGCGTGCTGCCGACCTACGTGATTCCGGCATTGAGTCGTGAATTGCAGCCGTGGACTGCTGGGAGTTCCGACGCCTTGGTGCCGCCTTTCTTTGCCTCGGCTCAAGGGCACGGTGCTTTGCCCCGAGGATTCGTCAGCGAGTTCCACGAGCTGGGCGCGCAGGCGGGAGAGGGGGTTTTTCCAGGACGCGGACTGGTAGTCCTGCATCGCGGCGGGACGCAGAACCCGGTGGTCTTCGCCATGTCCACTTCCTACATGCTGCTGGCGCTGACTAGCTTGCTGGCTCTGACCTGGGCTGTCGTTCGGCTATGGCTAACGCGTGAGCGGCGCTCGATGCGGCGTGAGCGTTGGGACGGCGGAGTACGGCGGTTACTACCGGAAATGACCTATACGGCGACGGGATTCTCAAACCCGGTGCGGGTGATCTTCGATGCGATATTCCGTCCGACGACGGTGGAGGACACGCGCGAGACGGTGGCGGAGCATTTCCGTATGGCCATCCGCCGCGACCGCCAGACCGTGCACATCGCGGACCGACTCGTGTTGCGGCCGGTGAAGAGCCGGGTCATGGCACTCGCGAGTCAGCTGGCCCAGATGCATCACGGGCACATCAATGCTTACATTGCTTACGTGCTGTTGGCTCTGCTGCTGGCACTGGCTGTGGGACTAGGCGCAGTCACCGTGGCCAGTTAGGGCGACGAAGGCCAAGAGAGCACCGGCAAGACCAGCGGAGCTAAGAACCATGAAGGGATCATTCCTCCGGATCTATGTGCACGAGCGCGATCGGTATCACGATCGCCCTCTTTGGGAGTGGCTGCTCACGCAGGCGAACGAACTTGGGATCCGGGGAGGATCGGCGTTTCGCGCCATGGCAGGCTTTGGCCGCCATCATGTGCTGCACGAAGCGCGACTTTTCGAACCCGCTGGTGCCCTCACCATAGAGGTCGAATTCATCGTAACCGACGAGGAGACGAGCGCATTGCTGGCGCTTCTGCGCGCCGAGCGCATGCGGTTGTTGTACTCGCGCATCCCGGCGAAATTCGGCGTCATCAATCCAGACTCCGACGACCCTCCACAGATCATGGTCCACGACTAGTGCGACGCAGTGCCGCTCGGACCGTATCCTCGGGCTCGCGCGGCCGGTGGCGCGACGAAGCGCCTCAATTGGAAAGAACTGTTAAGCGGTAAGGGGAATGTGAGGTGGGCCGCGGACGCGACCGGCCGCCAGGCGCTCACTGCGTCCTTAGGCATTGCCACAGCGTTGCTTCGTTCCTTCCTGAGCTTGGTTTTCATCGTGGCCGCGCGGCCCCGCCGGCGTGTTACGCTGCCGGCGGCGGCAGTTTTTGGAAAGCCGCCAGTAATCGCCGCAGTTGTTCACTTCACCTGCGCTCGCGCCGCCATGGCGGCCACGATGCGCCACCGCAAGCCCTACAGCGCGTTCAGCCGCGCACAACTGCGCTGCAAATGACTCAGTATTGCGGCCGCCACTGTCCTTGCGCTCAAATGCATTGCGCGCGCCTCCGTCGCGTGCGCCGTCACATCGTGCGCAGGAGTAAACGGGTCACGGGGGAGGGGGTTCGTTATGATGATCGGCAGGCGCGTCTATGGATTGGCGGGGATCCTGATGGGGGCGGCCGAGCTCGCCTTTTGCAATTTCGCGGCGATGGCGCATCCGGCGCCCGGCCACTTCCCGACGATGGAGTACCTGGGCCTCTTCAGCGATCTGGTGCTGATCGCGGGCGGGATTGCGATGAGCCTCGGCCGACGGATCGCCGGGATCGGAGCGATCGCTCTAGCGGCGCTGTTCGTGCTGATGCTGGCCTTGCAGTTCCCGGCGATCCTGAAAGGCTGGACCATCAGCGTCACCTGGGAGGAGGCGGCCGAGCCCACCGCGATGGCCGTGGGCGCGCTCTGTGCCTGGAGCCTGCTCGGCGAGGGCGACGACGCCGGCCGGGCGCAGGTCGCCAGGATCGCGCGGATCGTGTTCGGCCTGTGCCTGATCGCCTTCGGGATCAGCCACTTCGCCTACCTGAAGTACACCGCAACCCTCGTCCCGGCGTGGCTGCCGCCGTCGCAGATCTTCTGGGCCCGCGCCACGGGCGTAGTGCACATCGCGGCGGGCCTTGCGATCCTGTCGGGGGTCCAGGCGCGTCTGGGCGCAGTCCTGCTCACGGCGATGTTCGTGACCTTCGGCCTGCTGGTCTGGCTGCCCGCAACGATCCACGATCCGCATAGGTATTCCAATTGGTCCGAGACCACCACCACCTGGCTCCTGGTAGCGGCCGCCTGGTGCGTCGCCGATTCGCTGGCGAACGGCAGCCGCAGGGGGTAACCCGCGTTATCTGGAGGTCTTGCTGTTTCCTGCGTCCACCGGGATCGCCGCGCGTTGTTAGCGGTCGCTGGCGACTCGCGAGATCTTGAAGGTGAGCGTGCGCCGCATCGCGAGCGCGGTCCCGCCGAGCACCAGCACAGAGGAGACGGCAAGCCGCAAGGTAATGGGCTCGGCAAACAGGACGACCCCAGCGAGNNTTGGGCAGCGCCGTATACCAGGCCGCATAGCCGAGCCCTGAGGCGATCGAGCCTGACAGCACCGCGAGCACGATGCCCTCGGTGTCGGCTGATCGATGACTCCAGAGGAGTACGCTGATGAGCAGTGTGCCGGGTATTGAGCGAGCGAAGTTGCCGGCATTGTCTGCGAGCGCGTTTACCGAGCGTCGCCCCCGCAGCGAATAGACGCCCCACGCGCAGCCGGCGATCAGCATCAAGATTGCATTGCGTGCCGGCGGTGCCGTAATTCCCGGGGACAGCAGGAAGATGAGTCCGGCCACGGCGAGCAGGCAGCCCAGGACAACGGTACGGTCGATGCGCTCCCCGCCGACGAACCCTGCGGCGATCATCACCACCTGCACTGCGCCGAACAGCAGCAACGCCCCGGTACCTGCCGTTAGCCCGACGTAGGCGAAGGTAAAGGCGATGGCATAGGCGAGCAGCGCCAACGCCGATCGCCAGTGGCCGCCCAATCTCTGGCCGGGCCGGCCGATGCGTACCAGCAGCCACAGGGTGAGCCCGCCGGCGATGAGGCGGATGCTCGTGAAGCTCGCGGGGTCGATGTGCGCGTCGCGCAGCGCCATCCGGCACAGCACCGAGTTGGCCGCGAACGCCAGGAGTGCGAACGCGGTGGCCGCGACCACGGGGTTCACTCCAGCGCCTGCTCCAGATCGGCGATCAGATCCGCCGGCTCCTCGATCCCGACCGACAGGCGCAGCAGATTCTGCGGCGTGCGCGATCCCGGCCCTTCGATGGAGGCCCGATGCTCAATGAGGCTTTCCACTCCGCCAAGACTCGTAGCCCGTGCAAACAGGCGCGTGTGGCTGGCGGTTTCGAGCGCCGCCTGCCGCCCTCCCGAGACGCAGATGGACAGCATCGCGCCGAAGCCCCCCGACATCTGCGCCACTGCGGTGGCATGAGCGCGGTGCTGCGGCAGCCCCGGATAGAACACCTGCTCAATGGCCGGATGGTGCGCGACAAATTGCGCTAACTGCAACGCTCCGGCGCACTGCGTGCGAACCCGCAGCGCCAGCGTTGCGATGCTGCGTCTCAGCAGCCAACAGTCAAAGGGCGCCAGCGCCGCGCCGGCGGTGCGCTGCCACGCCTGCAGGTGCTCGAGCAGAGCGCGGTCCTCGCGCACCACCGCCAGCCCGCTCAGTACGTCGCTGTGACCGCCGAGATACTTGGTGCCACTGTGAATGACGAGGTCGACACCGAAGTCGCAGGGCCGTTGGCAGATAGGTGTAGCGAAGGTGTTGTCGCAGACCACCAGCGCTCCTGCCCGATGGGCGATGGCAGTGACCGCCTCGAGATCCGTGATGTTGAGCAGCGGGTTGGTCGGTGTTTCGATCCAAACCATGCGTGCCCGTCCGCCGACGGCATTTCTCACCGCTGTGACGTCGGTGAAATCAACAAGCTCCACGGTAACGCCGCGACGCGCGCAATGTTCGGTGAACTGCTTGACCGAGCCATGGTAAGCATCGAGCGGCGCTACCAGGCGATCGCCGGCGTTAAGCAACTCCAGCACCGCCATGTTAGCCGCGAGCCCCGAGGCAAACGCGGCCGCCCCGATGGCACCCTCGAGCGCCGCGATGCACGCTTCGAGCGAGGTGCGGTTGGGTGTGCCTTCGCGGCTGTAGCGATAGCCGCGCGGATAGCTGCCATCCGCGTCGCGCTCGAAGGTGGTCGTGAGGTAAATCGGTTGCGACAGCGCGCCGGTTGCCGGCTCTGGGGTGTGGGCGCTGTGGACGCATAGGGTGTTCTGGCCAAGCTGCTTGCTCATCGAGAGTTCCTTAAGTGCGCCGGCCCTTGATCAAGGCCTCGCCGAATTCGGTGACCAGCATCCCGGCACCGTCCTTGCCCCCGTGCTTAGACGTATCGCGGAATGGGTCCGCGCTGCGGTGTGGTCCGTTTGCCGAGACTGAACATCACATCGTCAATGTAGCAGTAACCCCATCCCTCGGGGGGGTCGTAACCCTCGATGATGGGATGGTTCGTGGCGTGGAAATGTTTGCGTGCGTGCCGATGAGGTGAGTCGTCACAACACCCGACATGTCCGCAGGTGCGGCACAAGCGCAGGTGCACCCACCTGCTGCCGATTTTCAGGCACTCCTCGCACCCGAGGGCGCTGGGGACCACGTCCCGAATTTCATCCAAATGAGAGCACTGCGTATTCATGGTGAGTATTTAAAGCGACTGTGCCAGAGGAGCGGACACCATAACCCGGAGATTGCGTTTCGAGGGGCCGGATTCATTGGCACGCCGGCGCCGCCGTAAAGGGACTGCCGAGTTCGCGTCTCGGCTTGTCGGCAGGTGCCGGGCTGCAGGATGGGGTGGCAGCGACCGTCCCCCGAGCGCATGTCGCCGCTGCGCGTCAGGAAGTGAAGCGGAATTTGCAGCTCCACGAGGTAGCTTCTTTAAATGGAGGCTATGATGAGCAACCTCATCATCGGTCACGGCAATCCGTGGTGGCCAAGCCCAAATGGGCAGTGTCGAGCGCGAATCCTGTCGGGACACAACTAACCTCAGCAAGGACGGGTCATGGAAGTTGGCGCACCGTCGTTATTTTCAGATGCTTTAAATACTGTCGCTCCTTGCGCGCGTCACAGAGCTGTAGCTGTCGTGCTCGCGGTGACAGTCTTGAGCCTGCCGGCTTGTGGCACCCAGCGGCAGTTGCAGCAGTCCGTTCCTGCTCCTGCGACTCACATCTTCGCCACACATCATGTGCGTCAGGTGGTGCTCATGGGACAGGCGCAGCCTGTCGGGCGCCTCCCAGCCACCCAAGTAATGCAGCTCGATANNCTCTACGATCCAGCCAGCCCGTCGTACCGGCGTTTCCTCACAGTGTCGCAGTTCACCGAGAGGTTTGGACCTACCCAGGAAAACTATGACGCCACTGTTCAGTTTGCAAAATCGAACGGTTTCGTGGTTGTTGGTGGAACACGCGATGGAATGGATGTGCAGGTCAAAGGCCCCGTATCGGCGGTCGAAAGTGCATTCCATGTAAACATGCGGACGTACCAGCACCCCACGGAGCGACGCACCTTCTTCAGCCCAGACCGCGAGCCTTCGACAGACCTACCATTCTTACTCTGGCACGTCTCCGGTTTGGAGAACTACTCCATCCCGCATCCCTTGTTCGTCAAGAAGAGCGACTACGCGAAGG
>PMHN01000092.1 GCA_003156695.1 Gammaproteobacteria bacterium | reverse complement strand
GCTCGGGGACTTTGGGTGGCGGCGGCGGGGTGCCCGAAGGGGGTGTCAGCCCGAAGCCAGCGAATGAGTACGTGACACCATCCCCAGCCACCGTGAAGTTATTCGGATCCACCAGGGCACTGACCGGTGCGTTGGTGTAGATCACGTAGCCGTCGGTGGCCACGCCGACGGGGAAGCCGTCGACCGATATCGGATGCGACGGAAGGAAGTTGGAGTCGGCGGGGTTGTCCGGATTCGCGAACGTGATGGAGTTGCCTGTGCCCGCGCTGCGCGTTGCGATGCCCGCAGTGCCTGTCGTGCAAGCCTCGAGTGCAGCTCCAAAGATCGGCCCGCAGGCCTGCACCTCGGTGTCATATCCGCCGAGCGAGGAGAGCGTGACCGAGTCAACCCCCGCAGCCGCTTGAAACTCGGTACTGCCAATGATGAATGCAATCGCGAGGTCACTGGCGCCGTAGGGATTGAGGTTCGTGGTCCCAGCCACCTCTATGAAGCCCCCGTTAGACCCAAGAATGGCTACGCCGGTGCTCTCAAGGTCCGGAACGCTGNNCACGAGCCGCCGCCAAAGTAGCCGCAGGTAGCCGCGAGCACCGTGGCCGTTGGTGCCGGCGGAGTGCCTATCACGTAGGACGGCACTGAAACCGAGCCACCCGGTAGAACCGCCGCCGCCTGTGCCATCGGGGTGCCCGCCACAAGTGAGGCGGCCAGACCCGCCGCGCGAACCGAGAATACGATGTTCATGACGGAATTCCTCTCTGCGAGCCAGCTGCGCCGCTTCCGCGCGGGTCGAGGCTCGGCCGCCTCACGCGCTGGCGCGTTATGCTCATCACTGTGATGACTAGCAAGATCCATGCTACGAGCACGACTGCTTGTAAATTCAACTTATTACAGGACTGAGCTGAAGTCAGCTGATCGCATTCTGTAAGATCGTTCGACACTGAAAACCGTCAAGCCCCCGCCCTTGACGTCAGATGTTGTGCGGACGCGGATGGTCAGGTGCTGTGCTTTGGGGCCTGCGACTTGGGCCAGGGGTGCTCGGACTTACCGCTGAAGATCGCCTCCGGCTCGGCGCGCTTGAGCGTCCAGTCGCCGTTTGCGATCTCGGCCTGAAGTTGACCCGGTGCCCATCCGGCGTGGCCGACGAAGATCCGCAGACCGTCCATGGGCTTGTCGCGGCCGAGCAGCTGAAGCAGCAGCTTCCGGTCCGCGCTCAAGTAGACGCCGTCACACGCTTGAATCGCATGTTCGGGCGGCGTGGTGGCGCGAAACAGGAACCACACGGACCCGAACTCAACGGGTCCGCCGAAGTACACCTTGTCGCGCGCCTGCGCGAGGCGCTTGAGATCTGGAAAGAGACGCGAGACAGGAATTGGCATCGGCCTGTTGATGATGATGCCAACGGGGGCGGCAGCGAGGTTGTTCATCACGAGCACAACCGAGTCCGAGAAATCGGAATCGGGCAGGTCACCTCTCGCGATGAGGAGGATTGCCCTTAAGGGCTTCGGGTCGGCGGCGGACGTTGGCCACGACGACCCGCAAAGGAGCAGCAGAGCGCAGAGTGCTCCAGTCACGTAACGCTTCAGGCAGAAACCGCTTCTCACTGGCAACGCTCGCCTCATGGTCATCGCACGGCGTTCGACCGCTCACATCTCAGGCAGCGTCCGCCCGGCGGCTGCGCCGCATCAGCAGCAGCGCCAGGGCGGCGGAAGCCACCATCAGGAACAGGCTCACGGCGTTGAGCACCGGGGTCGCGCCCTCGCGCATCCGCCCGTACATCATGATCGTCAGCGGCGTATCGGACCCGACCAGCATCAATGTCGTGTTGAAGTCCTCGAAGGACATGAGGAAGGCAATCGCCGCCGAGCCGATCAGTGCCGGACCCAGGTAAGGCAGCGTGATGTGCCACAGGGTCGCCGCGCGCGAGGCTCCCAGGTTGAGGGCCGCATCCTCGAGGTCACGGTCGAAGCGCTTGAGCCGCGCGCCGATGGTGAGTGTGGCGATCGCCGCAAGGTAGGAAAACTGGCCGAGCACCACCAGCGGCAGCCCGGGCCGCAGGATGTCCGCCTCGACACCGAACAGATCGCTGCACAGGTCGGCGACGCGGCTCGCGAAGGCCAGAATCGAGATGCCGAGGATCACCCCTGGGATGACCAGGGGCGTGAGCATCAGCATCGACAGGGCGCCCTTGCCGCGGAACCGTGCGCGCTCGATCAGAAGCGCGTTGGCGGTACCGACCAGCACCGACAGCGCGGCCACCCACAGCGCCACGACAAAGCTGGTCCAGATGCTGCCGAGCAGCTCCGCATCGTGAAACAGCCCGACGCGGCCCGCGCTGTCGTTGCCGAGGAACCAGTCGAGCGTGAAGCCGCGCCACGGTGGCGCTGGGTATGGCGCGTCGTTGAAGGCGAACACCGCCACCACTGCCAGTGGCAGAAACAGGAAAATAAAAAACGCGACGACGTAGAGCAGCGTCGCCGCGCGCAGCCATCCGGAGCGAGGCAAGCCCGGGATCACACGCGCCTCATCACGTCGCCGAAGCTCTGGCGACTGAGCTTCAGACCGAGCCACACCATCGCGCTGGACAGGGCCAGCAGCAGAAAGCCGAAGGCGGCGCCCTGCTCCCAGTTAAACCGAGTGATGAATTGCGTATAGATCTGCTCGGTGAACCACAGCGAGTTCTTGCCCCCGAGCAGGGTCGGCGTCAGGTAATTGCCGAGCGTCAGCATGAATACCACGATGCAGCCGGCGGTGATCCCGGGTGCGGCGTGCGGAATGATGATGTGCCAGAGAATCGACCAGCCCTTGCCGCCCAGGTCGTAGGCGGCCTCGATGAGCGAATTGTCCAGACTCTCGAGGCTGCCGATCAGCGGCACCATCATGAAGAGGAGCGAGCTGTACACCAGTCCGACCAGGATGGTGGCATCGTGGTAGAGCAGCTCCACCGGCTGCGCGGTCAGCCCAAGGCGCGCCAGCAGTGCCGGCAGCACGCCGGACTCGCGCAGCAGGATCATCCAGCCCAGCGTGCGCACCGTTTCGCTGACCCAGAATGGAATCAGGCACAGGAGCAGCAACAGCGCACGCTGCCGACCGCGCGCCAGCTTGGCGATGCTCCAGGCGACCGGAAACGCCACCAGCAGCGTCAGCGCCGTGGCGAGCGCCGCCAGCACCGCGGTCCGGGCGAACACGTGCCAGTAGAGCGGCTCGCGAAAGAAGTTGCGGTACTGGGCGAGACTGCTCACGTACTTGCCCGGCCCAGCGCGCTCACGCAGCGACAGCAACGCCAGGTCCAGGTGCGGCAGGATGATGAGCAGCAACAGCCACAGCAGCGCCGGCGCCAGCAGCAGCGCGAGCACCAGGCGCCGGTACCCGGCAGCCTCGGCCGCGCCCTCACGCATGCGCCGCCTCCGTGCCAAAGCAAATCGCCCGCTGCGGGTCGTGGCCGAAGCACACGCGTGCGCCAGGGCGCAGGTGGGTGCTGGCCTGACCCTGCGGCAGCGCCACGCGCAGCTCGAGCCCGCTTTGCAGCTCGCGCAACAGCACGGCGGAGTTGGCGCCGTCGAACAGCAGGCTTCTCACCTCGCCGTGGTGCGCAACGTGCGCCGCCGGCAGCTCCGCCGGTGCGCCGCCGAGCGACATGTCCTCTGGTCTGATGTAGGCCTGCACCTCGGCGCCCGCAGCGATGGCACCATGCCCGCGGGCGCGCACCGCCCAGCCGCCAGTGCTGACCAGTTCCACCACCCCGCCCGCGACCGTAAGCGCCTTGCCGGCGACGGGGTTGTTCGTGCCCACAAAACCGGCCACGAAGGCGCTGGCCGGCGAATAGTAGAGCTGCTGCGGCGTGCCGAGCTGCTCAAAGCGCCCGTGATTCATTACGGCGACCTGGTCGGACAGCACCAGGGCCTCGGACTGGTCGTGGGTGATGTACACGAACGTGGTGCCGAAGGCGCTCTGGAGCTGCTTCAGTTCGATCTTCATGTGCTCGCGCAGCTTCAGATCGAGCGCCCCGAGCGGCTCATCCAGCAGCAGCAGCGTGGGCTCGAGCACCATGCTGCGCGCGATCGCGACGCGCTGCCGCTGCCCGCCCGAGAGCTCATCGACGCGCTTGTGTGTGGCGCCGCCGAGGCCTACGCGCTCGAGCATGGCGGCGGCGCGGCGGCCGCGTTCCTCCTTGGCCACGCCGCGACGGGCGAGCCCGAAGGCGACATTCTCGCCCACCGACATCATGGGAAAGAGCGCCAGCTGCTGAAAAACCATGTTGACCGGGCGGCGGTTCGGTGCGACCGCCTGCATGCTCTTGCCGCCGATGCGGATGTCGCCGCTGTCCGGGGCCGTGAATCCGGCGATCATGCGCAGCAGCGTGGTCTTGCC
>PMHN01000066.1 GCA_003156695.1 Gammaproteobacteria bacterium | reverse complement strand
AGGTCGGCACGCCGGCGGAAATTTACGAGTTTCCCTGCAGCCGCTTTGTCGCGGACTTCGTCGGCACGACCAATCTCTTCGAGGGCACGGTGAGCGCCTGCGAGCCGGGCCTGATCACGGTGGCCTGCGCCGAAGCCGGCGGCGACCTGCTGGTCGATGACGAGGGGCGTTTCACGGTCGGGCAACGCGTATGGGTCGCGCTGCGGCCGGAGAAGGTGCGGCTCGGCAAGCAACCGGTGAGTGCCGTGCGCGTCAATCAGCTGCGCGGCACCGTTTGGGAGCTCGGCTACCTCGGCAACCGCTCGACCTACAGAATTCGGACCGCGACCGGTAAGCTGGTCACGGTCTTTGCCCAGAACGAGCGCCGGACATCGGAGGCGGCGATCGACTGGAGCGACGAGGTGTTCGTGAGCTGGACCGCAGATGCGGCGGTCCTGCTGCAGATGTAGCAAACGCAAGGTCTGGGGGAAGGGAAGGATAATCACATGAAGAATTCGACTCGCACCATCCTCATCACCATCTGCCTGCCGCTGGCGGCGCTGGGGACATCACTGCAGCCGGCACGCGCCGACGATTCGGCGGCGGCACCGGCCGCCGCGGCAGCGGCGCCCGNNGCCGGAGACCGCCCAGCGTGGCGAGAGCCTGCAGGAGGTAGTCGTCACGGCGACACGTCGTGAGCAGTCCCTGAGCACGGTGCCAATCAGCGTGACCGCGCTGACGCAGGATGCCATGGACATACGCGGCATTAAGGACTTCCAGGACATCGCGCGCTTCACCCCTGGGGTCACGATCGACAATTCCGGGACCAACGCGATCTCCATCCGCGGTATCTCCTCCTCGGCGGGCGCGGGCACGACGGGCATTTACCTGGACGACACGCCCATCCAGATGCGCGACGCCGGCTTCAATCCCGACGACACGCTGCCGAAGACCTTCGACCTGGAGCGCGTGGAGGTCCTGCGCGGTCCGCAGGGGACGCTGTTCGGCGCCGGCTCGGAAGGCGGCACGGTGCGCTACATCATGACGCAGCCGAGCCTCACCACGGACAGCACCTACGTGCGCAGCGAGGCCTCGTACACCGAGTACGGCCAGCCAAGCTACGAATTCGGCGTTGCCCATGGCGGTCCCATCGTTGACGGGACCTTCGGCTTTCGCGCCAGCGCCTGGTACCGCTACGACGGTGGCTGGATGGACCAGGTCAATGCTGCGACCGATGACGTGGTCGCACACAACGTCAATTACTCCCACACGATGGTGCTGCGCCTCGCGGGGATCTGGGCGCCGACGAGCTCCGTTACGATCACTCCCAGCATCCTCTATCAGAACCGCCAGGAGCACGACCAGTCGACCTACTGGCCGGCGTACTCCAATCCGAGTGCCGGGGAGTTCAATACCGCAACCCCGGAGCGCATCCCGGACCCGGACCAGTATTACCTGCCGGCGCTGAAGATGCAGTTCGAGATGCAGAATAGCGAGATCATCTCGGACACCTCCTACTACCATCGCAAGGAGTACACCGGCTACCAGGGTACGGTGTATGACCTCGGCTTCTACCAGAGCCTCGGCTGGCCGAGCAACCCGCTCACCGGCGGACTGGGATGCGAAGCGAGCGGTGTTGCAGCCAACTGCCCCTGGTACCCGCTGCTCGACGGCAGCGGCATCCATCTGCCGCCGCAGTTCGCCAACTACCAGACACCCAACGTCATGACCAACACGCAGCAGAGCTACGTGCAGGAGGTCCGCTGGCAGTCGACCGACAAGAACTCGCGGCTGAACTGGACCGTGGGCGCCTTCTGGCAGCTTGCGAAGGAAGGCAGCATCGAGGAGCTCAAGGACCCCCTCAATGAGACCAACGCGCTCTTCAACTATCTGTATGGCGAGCCCGCGACTTCGATCTTCACGTTCCCGGGGCCGAACGGCAACACGATCGTGCCGTACTCCTGCCCCAACAATTCCGCCTATCCCTACATCCCCGCGTGCGACCTGTATTACAACAGCAACACCACCTACGACCACCAGTTCGCAGCCTACGGTGAGATGAACTATGCATTCACCGACCAGTGGAAGCTCACGCTCGGGGAGCGCGTGGCGCGCACGAGTTTCGAGATCGTGAACTACGCGGATGGGCTGGAGAACTATGGGCCGACGCCCATCAACGGCGTGCAGACGCCGGGCCTCGGCAGGTCCGCTTCGACGCACGAGACGCCCAACACGCCCAAGGCGACCCTCGGGTTCCAGATGGACCCCAACGACCTGTTCTACGTCGGCTATGCGAAGGGCTTTCGGGTCGGCGGCGGCAATCCGGCGCTGCCCCCGTATTGCCAGGGGAATCTTGCGCAGGAAGGCTTTCCGAACGGCGCGCCGCTCACCTACAAGTCTGACTCGACGCAGAACTACGAGATTGGGTCCAAAAACGCCTTCGGCCAGGTCCTGCACATCGCCACCAGCGTCTACTACATCAAGTGGGACGACATTCAGCAGAATGTCTTCGTGGCCGGCGACTGCGGATTGCAGTTCACCGACAACCTCGGAACCGCGGTGGCCAAGGGCTTCGACGTGCAGGCCGATGTGAACCTCGGCGCACTGCACGTGGATTTTGCGGCCGGTTACACCAGCGCGCGCTACACCAAGGACTCGCCGATCGTCAACTCACTGGGTCAGCCGCTTGCCCTGGCGGGCGATGCCATCTCCGGTCAGGCCGCCATCAACAGTGCCCCCGGGGTCAATCCGCCGTGGACGGTGGCGGTGGGGCCGGAGTACCGCTTCACGGTGGCCCAGAAGGAAGCCTTCGTGCGCCTCGACTGGGAGTTCGAGAGTCGCAATCCCTGGCCGTCCGTGCTGCAGGACCCGCGCAGCTCGCAGTATTTCCCCTACACCTACACCCTGTCATCGACGGCGTTCACCTCGATGCGGGCCGGGATCACCATGGGAAGCTGGCTGATCACGCCGTTCATCGACAACCTGACGAACACACACACCGTCACCAACTACGCCTTCAGCGAGCTCGACCCGTACAACCCCGCCGGCTCCCCGTCGCCGCAGCAAAACCAGTACACCTTCCGCCCGCGCACCATCGGAATCACCGCCACCTGGCGGGCGGGCCCGGGGGGATAGGGGGCCGCGAAGCTCCCTTAGCAGCACCCGGCGCCCGGGTTATGTGACGCCCGTCACTTTCTGCGGGCGTTGCTGTGCTCGTCTGGGCCAAATTGCGAGGCCAAGACGCTAAGAAACGCGCGTTTCGATTTAGCTTAATCCCGTGAACATACGGTTCAAGGTGATTGCGCTGATCGCCGTGACATTCGCCGTTCTCGGCGTGGCGGAGATCCTGGTCGAACGCCAGGTCGTCATGTCCAGTTTCGCGGAGCTGGAGCGCGCGGATGCGCGCTCCACGATGCGGCGTGTCGACAATGCGCTCGATCTGACGCTCGAGCGCGTCGCCTTGTCTGCGACCGACTGGGGCAACTGGGCTGATACCTACCGCTTTGTGCAGGATCACAATCCGGATTACGTCGCGACCAACATTACCGACCTCGCGCTTCGGCAGCTCAACGTCAATGCGCTGCTGGTCGTCGATCCGGACGGCAGGTTCGTGCTGTCGAGAGACCTGGACCTGAACTCCGACCGGCCACTGGGGCTGGATTTCGCTGCACGCAAGGTGCTGCCCGATGATTTTCCGTGGCGCGCCGCGCTGCGCGACGGCCGTCCGGCGAAAGGGCTGCTNNGCGGGCGCGCCGGTGCTCGACGGCAATGGCCAGGGACCTGCTCGCGGCATGGTGATCCTGGGAAGGCTGCTCTCGAGCGCGGCAATTCGCGGCATCGGCGCGCAGACGCAGGCACAACTAGCCATGCTTGCACCCGTGGACCACGCGTCCGCGGAACTGACCGAGAGCGCTACGCTGACGCAGGTCTACCGCTCGTTTAACGACCTCTACGGCCGGCCGCTCATGCGTTTGCGTGTCGATGTGCCGCGCGAAGTCACAATGCGCGGCCGCAGAGCGCTGCTCTACGCCTCACTGTGCCTGATCGCCGCGGCCGTGATCGTGCTGATCCTGCTGGTGGTCGTGCTGAGTCGCATGATTCTCAGCCCGCTCGCGGTAGTAACGCGGCACGCGGTGGCACTCGGCGAGGACAAGGACCTGACCACGCGTCTCGATCTCAAGCGCGACGACGAAATCGGCGTGTTGGCGCGCGAGTTTGACCGCATGGTGGCACGCGTCGCGGAGTCGCGTACGCAGCTTGTTGATCAGTCCTTCCAGGCTGGCTTCGCGGAACTCGCCACCGGGGTGCTGCACAACCTCGGCAACGCAATGACGCCCATTGGCGTGCGGCTGGCGAGCCTGACCGAGCGGCTGCGGGCAGCCCCGGCCGCGGACGCCGAGCAGGCGGCCGCGGAGCTGCGCGGCGGGATGGCGGACGCACAGCGCCGTGCCGACCTGCAGGAGTTCCTGCGCCTGGCGTGCAAGGAGCTGGCGCTCACGACGAGGGTGGCGCAGGACGATGTAGCGGTCATCACCCGCCAGACGCACCTCATTCAGACCGCGCTCAGCGAGCAAATGCGCTCGGCGCGCAACCAGCACGTGATCGAGCCCGTACGCCTTACCGAGCTCGTGGCACAGTCGCTGGAGATCGTCCCGGACGGCTGTCGGGCGCGCCTGGTGATCGATGCCGACGACACACTGCGCGGGCTGGGGGTCGTGCGCGTCGCGCGCACGGTGCTGCGCCTGATCCTGCAGAACCTGATCATCAACGCCGCGGACGCCGTGCGTGAGGCCGGCAAGGATAAGGGTGTGCTGCACGTCGCCGCGGAGATCGTCCACGAAGCAAATGGCGACCAATTACATCTTCACTGCAAGGATGATGGCATCGGTATTGCGGCGAACGATCTGGAGCGTGTGTTCGAGAAGGGATTTTCAACCAAGTCGAAGGCTACCAACTACGGCATTGGACTGCACTGGTGTGCCAATGCCATCGGAGCGTTGGGGGGGCGGCTATGGGCCGCGAGCGAAGGCCCCGGGCGCGGCGCATCGATGCACCTGATGGTGCCCCTCGGTAGTCGCGAGAGCGTGTCAATTGCAGGAGCTGCGTGAGGTTCCACATGGCAGATCAAGTTAGAACTCAAGTCCGTGTCCTCGTCGTAGACGATGAACCTGACGTCCGCGACGCGTATCGGCAGATACTCCTGGAAACCGAGGTAAGCCAGGACATCGCTGGATTTCGCGAATTGCGCGCGCGCTTGTTCGCGAAGGCCGCGCCGGATGCGGCGCCGGGGAAGTCGCTATCGCGCGGTGCTACGTTCGATCCGGTGTTCTGCGAGCAAGCTGAAGCTGCGGTCGCCGCTGTTCAGGAGGCACTCGCGCAGGAGCAGCCGTTTGCGGTCGTGTTTCTCGACATGCGGATGCCGCCGGGTAGGGAGAGCTGGCTTCGTTTTTTCG
>PMHN01000100.1 GCA_003156695.1 Gammaproteobacteria bacterium | reverse complement strand
GCACGCCGCCAGCGTTCAATCTGAGCCAGGATCAAACTCTTCACTTGAAGATTTTGAAACATCAACAATCGAAAAGAGTAATCAAAATGGCTCCAACTTCACTGCTGGACTTCAATTTGGTCACTCGGTCATTTGCACTAAAGGCCAAAGACGCGAGTCCCCACACAAATTATCTGCCGAACTTTTAAAGAGCACCCCGCAGCGCTTATTGGCTGGGGGAAAAACGCCGGGAAGTATAGCGATCCGCTTCCTTCCGTCAACTGAATGACTCGCCCACGAACCTGCACCCTCGCCGCAAGGCGGCCTTAGGCTGCAAGGGGCGCGCAGTATAGCCCCGATTGGGGGCTTGTCAACGCATTGTAATGAGGGCTTGGGGGCGCCGGAGCGGCATCCATCCCGGCACCGCGCACTCCCTTATATATAGGGAGGCGAGCGCCCTGGATCAAGGTCGAGGGGGTGTTTTCGCGCTACGGTTTAGGCTCGAGCTTAAGCCTGGCAAATCGCCGGCTGCCCACCTGGAAAACGTGTTCGGCGCCACTCTTCAGGCTAAGTCCCCGATCGGTGACCTTCACGCCGTCGATCCGTACCGCTCCTTCCTCGATCTTGCGGTTGGCCTCGGAGGTGCTCGCCGCGAGCCCCGCCTCCTTGAGGAGGTTCGCAACCCGCACGCCCGCGGCTTCCACGTGAATCACCTTCACCGGCAGGTCATCCGGCACCGCCTTGTCGCTCACGCGCGCGGTGAAGTTTCGCTGCGCACGCTCGGCGCTGGCTGTGTCGTGAAAACGTGTGACGATCTCGGCGGCGAGCTCGAACTTGATGTCGCGGGGATTGCGGCCTTCAGCGGCCGCACGCTTGAGCGCCGTGATCTCGGTGAGCGGCCGGAATGACAGGAGCTCGAAGTAGCGCCACATGAGCGCATCCGATATCGACATGAGCTTGCCGAACATGCTGTCCGGTTCTTCGTCGATGCCGATGTAGTTGCCCAACGACTTCGACATCTTGTTGACGCCGTCGGTGCCTTCCAGGAGCGGCATAGTGAGCACCACCTGTGCTTCCTGCCCGTAGGCCTCCTGCAGCGTGCGCCCGACCAGCAGGTTGAATTTCTGGTCGGTGCCGCCGAGCTCCACGTCCGCGCGCATCGCGACGGAGTCGTACCCCTGCGCCAGGGGATAGAGGAATTCGTGGATGGAAATAGGCTGCCCGGCCTTGTAGCGCTTGGAGAAGTCATCGCGCTCGAGCATGCGTGCCACGGTGTATTGCGCCGCGAGCTTCACCACGTCCGGGGCTTTAAGCCCCGAGAGCCAGCGCGAATTGAAGTCGATGCGCGTGCGCTCGCGGTCCAGCACCTTGAACACCTGGCGTTCGTAGGTGCGCGCGTTCTCCTGGATCTCCTCAGGGGTGAGCGGCGGGCGGGTGGCGTTGCGCCCGGTGGGATCGCCGATCAGCCCGGTGAAATCGCCGATGAGGAAGGTCACCTCGTGGCCGAGCTGCTGGAACTGGCGCATTTTGTTAAGAAGCACGGTATGGCCCAGGTGCAGGTCAGGCGCCGTCGGATCGAAGCCCGCCTTGATGCGCAGCGGCTGCCCCTTTTTCAGCTTGCGCAGAAGCTCGGACTCGACGAGCACATCGCGCGCACCGCGCTTGATCTCGGCGAGTTGTGAGTCGACATCGCTCATGGCTGGCACTCGTGGACGCTGGGGCGAAAGGATGCTTAAGTGTAGTGCATGCGCTTGAGCTTCAGACCCAGGATTCCCGGGCCAGCGCCTTCGCGCGCGCTCTGGCTGCAAATCGCCGCCTGCGCAGTGCTCGCGTGGGCCTGGTGGCGCGCCACCCCCGCGATTTACGTGCCGCCCGTCTTGCCGCACCCGGCGCAGACGAGCGCGGCTGAGATGCTGGCAGCGCCAGCGCCCGCCCAACCCCCCGTCGCGCCGCCCCTGCAAAGCGCATCCTTGGGGGCGAACACCATCGAGGTGATCGTCCAGGCGAACGACACACTCGATAGCATCTTCAGGCGCTTGAAACTCGGCCTTGCGGATCTTGCCTCCCTGCGCGCCCTGCCGGGTCTGAAGCGCATGCTCGACGCCCTGAAGCCCGGCGAGGCGCTGCACCTGACGGAGCGCGACGGCGACCTTGTGGGGTTCAAGCGCCGCTTGAGCCCAAGCGAGACCCTAAATGTCACCCGCGATGGCCAGGGCTTCTCGGCCGACGTCCTCAAGAACCCTCTTGAGACTCACGTGCGCACGGCAAGCGCCACCATCGACCGGTCTCTTTTCGAGGCCGTCACGGCCGCAGGGGCCCGCGATCAGACGGCGCTCGCGCTGGCACAGATCTTCGGCTGGGACATCGACTTTGCGCTCGACATCAGGCCCGGCGATTCATTCGCCGTGACCTACGAGGAACTCTACGAGCACGGCAAGTTCGTCAAAGACGGCACTGTGCAGGCGGCCATGTTCAGGAACAACGGTCGTGTATACCGTGCCGCGCGCTACGTCGACCCGACGGGCGCCGCCAACTACTACACACCCGAAGGCCGCAGCATGCGGCGGGCGTTTCTGCGCACGCCGGTTGAGTTCACGCGCGTAAGCTCCACCTTCGATCTGCATCGGATGCATC
>PMHN01000168.1 GCA_003156695.1 Gammaproteobacteria bacterium | reverse complement strand
CGCCACCATGCCGGCGCCGATCTCGCCATCGTCAATACCTGCGGTTTCCTCGACAGCGCGCAGGCGGAATCGCTCTCCGCCATCGGCGCCGCCATGGCCGAAAACGGCAAGGTCATCGTCACCGGCTGCATGGGCGCGGAACCGGAAAAGATCACCGCCGCGCATCCGGGCGTGTTCGCCATCACCGGCCCGCAGCAATACGAGAGCGTGCTGGATGCCGTGCACCGCGCCGCGCCGCCGCAACACGATCCCTATACCGATCTCATTCCGCCGGAAGGCATCAAGCTGACGCCGCGGCATTACGCTTATCTAAAGATTTCAGAGGGTTGCAACAATCGTTGCACGTTCTGCATTATTCCAAAATTGCGCGGCGATCTGGTCTCCCGGCCGGCCGCGGACGTACTGCTCGAGGCCGAGCGACTGGTCAACGCCGGCGTCAAGGAATTGCTGGTGATCTCGCAGGACACCAGCGCTTATGGTGCGGACCTGCGCTACGCGCGCGGTGAGTGGCGCGGCAATTCCTACGAAACGCGCTTCCTCGATCTCGCACGCGGCCTGGGGCAGCTTGGCATCTGGGTGCGCCTGCACTACGTCTATCCGTATCCGCACGTCGATGCGGTGATCCCGCTCATGGCCGAGCGGCGCATCCTTCCCTACCTCGACATCCCTTTTCAGCACGGCAGCCCCACGGTGCTGAAGCGCATGCGCCGTCCCGCGCACGCGGAAAACACGCTCGCCCGCATCCGCGCCTGGCGCGCCGTGTGCCCGGATCTCACGCTGCGCAGTACCTTCATCGTGGGCTTCCCGGGAGAGACTGAGAGCGAGTTCCAGGAGCTGCTCGACTGGCTTGATGAGGCGCAGCTGGACCGCGTCGGCTGCTTCAAGTATTCCCCCGTCGAGGGCGCCGCCGCGAACGCACTTTCCGGGCACGTGCCGCCCGCGGTGCAGGAAGAGCGCTACGCGCGCTTCATGCAGCGCGCGGCCACCATCAGTACGCAGCGCCTCGCGGCGCGCGTGGGTCAACGCATGCGCGTGTTGGTGGACTCGGTGACGGACGGCGTGGCGAGCGCCCGCAGTGAAGCGGATGCGCCGCAGATCGATGGCGTGGTGCGGATCGGAGCCGCCGGCACGCTGCGGGAAGGGGCGAAGAACATCGCACACCTCAAGGCCGGCGAGTGGGCCGACGTCGAGATCGTCGCGTCCGACAGTTACGATCTCACCGGCCGCCTCACAGCGTGAGGCGGCCGGTGGTTCGCATGAACTGACTTCAGCCCGAGCTCATTCCGAGGGACTTCATGATGTCGGCCCCCTGGGCCTTCACCGCCTGGGCTTTGCTCACGGCCGTGGTGAAGTCACCGGACGTGGCGGCGTTCGAAGCATCACTCCAGGCCGTCTTCATGGCATTGAGCCCTGACTTGGCGGACGCGAGCCCGTCCTTGGTGACACCCGCCGGCAGGTGATGCGACTTCGACAGGGTATCCACCCGGCTCTGGATCGCCGTGACCATGTTCGGCACGTCGGTGGACAACGGACCCCATGCGTCCTTGGCCTGCGCGGCGGCGGCTTCGGCATCCTTCTGCTTGCCTTCGGCCGTGTCCTTGAGCCCGCTGATGGCGGTGGTCAGCGCGGGGGCCGCGGCCAGCACGCCCTTGTAGTCGCCCTTGGAGAGGCTGTCCTTCACGCCGGCGAGCTGGGTCTCCACGGCCTGCAACTGGTCGGGAGCGTATTTCTGCGCGGTGTCATGAATCGTGGCCAGCGCGGATTCCGCGCTCGCGATGGCCCTTTCGGCCGGTTCCTTCTGGCCGGCGCAGCCGACCAACACTAGGGCGGCCAGCGAAGCCAGCAGCCAGGCAGATTGCTTTTTCATTTTCAAAGATCCTCTCGTTGCGGTGTTACACGAAACAGTGGTTCAGGGAATGCGCAGTTTCTGACCCGGTGAAATCTTGTTCGGGTCGCTCAACACGTCCCGATTGGCCTGGAAAATCTTCGTGTAGAGCGCCGGATCGCCGTAGTACGTCTGCGCGATCTTCGACAGCGTGTCGCCCGACACCACCAGGTAGGTCTGGGTGTAAGGGTTGGTCGCTGCCGGAGGGGTCTTGTCATCCGCCATGATGTCCTCCGATGTTGCTCAGCTTCCGTTCGCTAGCAAGCAGCGCACCGGCTCTGTGGGGTCATGCACCGTAGTTTCTTGGTATTGGTACGATGCATGGCGCCGCGGGGACCGGACCGCGTTCGCTGTGCGAACCTTAAGATTAACACGAAGGGCAGCTGGACCGAACTGCAGGCGCTCTACCGGGCTATTTACGCCGACCAACGCGCGGGCGGCCGTGCTGCAGCGCATGCCTTAAGTAGCTGCTGCCGCAGGGTGTGCGCGACTATTCGGGCGTCACACCCTGCCCGCGCACCGCGTCGTCCACACTCGAGTAGTCCAGCGCCGGCCCTGACAACTGCGGCAGGTTGGCTCGCACCAGAGCGTCCCGGGCCGCGTCTTTCAGGCGCGCCAATCGCAGCTGCGCGCCATGTGAGTTGAGCCAGGTGCAGTAGTCGCCCAGGGACTCAAGCGCGGTACTGTCGAGGTCCGCCGACTCCTCGAGGCTCAGCACCACCAGCTTCACCGCCGGCTGCCTGAGCACCGCCTCGCGTGCCTGGGTAAACAGCGGCTCGGCGTTGCCGAAGAACAGCGGCTCCTCGGGCCGTACCACCAGCATCCCGGGCAGGACCAGCGCCTTCGGGAAGCGCGTGATGCTGACGTAGTCGTGCTCGCCGACGCGCCCCAGCACCGACAGGCGCGGCCTGGTGAGCGCCTTGAGCAGCATGGCGACACTGAAGGCGATCGCGACCAGGAGGCCATTCAACACACCGAACAGGATCACCGCCAGCACCGCCGCGAGCGCCACCAGCCGATCGCGCTGCCAGCGGAAATAGTTGCGGAACACACTCACCCGCAGCGACTTGCTGACGGCGTGGATTACGATTGCCGCCAGCACCGGCTCGGGGATGCGCTCGATCCAGCGCAGGCACACCAGCACCAGCGCCAGCACGATCGCCGCCGCATACAGGCCCGCGAAGCGCGACTGCGCACCAGCCGCCTCGTTGGCGGAGGTGCCCGAATAGCCCGCCCCGACCGGGGTGCCCTGGAAGATTCCCGACACCGCGTTGGCGACCCCGAGCGCCAACAGGTCGCGGTTGGGCTGCACCTCATCGTCGTGCTTGAGGGCGTAGGTGCGGATCGAACCATAGGACTCGGCGTACAGGATGAACATCAGCGCCAGCGAAAACTCCACGAGCGGCAGCCAGCGCACCTGCGGGACGGTAAATTGCGGCAGTGCGAGCGACAGGTGTATGGGCCCGGTCAGCACCACGCCGTGCGCCGCGAGTGCGCCCGAGGCCACGATGCTCACCACAATGACCACCAGTGCCCCCGGTACGCGCGAGATGCGCTCGAGCACGAACAGGCCGGCGAGTGCGGCAAGTCCGCACCACAGGCTCGGCATCTGCCAGCTCGGGTAGCGGTGCAGCAGCTCCGTGATCAAGGCAAAGAACCCGGTCGCCTGCGCGTGCAGGTCCACGAGCTGTGGCCACTGCTTGACCGCTATCACCAGCGCCAGCCCAAACGCGTAGCCGCGCAGCACCGGGCGGGCGATCAGGTTCGACATGGCGCCGAGGCGCAGGCAGCCGGCGAGTGCGAACGCGATGCCCGTGCCCACCACCAGTGCCGATGCCAGCGCCACACGCTCTGCCACGGTGTTGACGCCCACGGCGAGCATTGCCGAGGCCAGCACCGCAGCCGATGAAGAGGTCGCCGAGACGATGGCGAAGCGGCTGCGGCCGATGAGCGCGTAGCACACCAGACCCGCGAACAGCGCGATCACCCCCGCCTGCGGCGGCAGATTGGCAACCCCCGAGTAGGCCACCGCCTCGGGTAACAAGAGGCCGGCGATCGAAAGTCCCGCGAGCACGTCCGCAGAGAGGGTTCTTGTCATGTTGGTTTCATGCGCGACAACGCGCCGGCCGGATGAGCATGCCGCAAGTCTACTGCGCGCGCCCCGTTTGCGCGCACGCCCGGCGCCGCGGGCGATTTATTCGACCGTGACGCTCTTGGCGAGGTTGCGCGGCTGATCCACGTCGGTGCCCCTGAGGATCGCGACATGGTAGGCGAGCAACTGCAGCGGGATGGTGTACACGACCGGGGACTGCACGTAGGTGACGCTGCGCGGCATCTCGATGACGGTCACGCCGTCGCTCGGCTTGATGCCGGACTCCGGATCTGCGAACACGATGAGCTCCCCGCCGCGGGCGCGCACTTCCATGAGATTGGACTTGAGCTTCTCGAGCAGGTCGTTGTTGGGCGCGACGGCCACCACCGGCATGTCGGCATCGACCAGTGCCAGCGGCCCGTGCTTGAGTTCGCCCGCCGGGTAGCCTTCCGCGTGGATGTAGGAGATTTCCTTGAGTTTCAGCGCGCCTTCCAGGGCGATCGGGTACAGCGCACCGCGCCCGAGGAACAAGGCATGGTGCTTGTCGGCGAACCGTTCGGCGAGACGCCTGATCACCGCATCCAGCTCGAGGGTGCGCTCGACCATCCCGGGCAGTTCGATCAGCCGCGTGACGAGGCCGCGTTCGCGCTCGGCGTCGGCGCCGTGGTGCTTGGCGAGCGCCACCACCACCATGCCGAGCACCGCCAGCTGGGTGGTGAAGGCCTTGGTGGAAGCCACGCCGATTTCCGGTCCCGCACGCGTCAGCATCACCAGTTCCGATTCGCGCACCAGCGAGCTCTCGGGCACGTTGCAGATCGCGAGCGTGGCGAGATAGCCGGACTGCTTCGCCAGCCGCAACGCCGCGAGGGTGTCCGCGGTCTCCCCGGATTGCGAGATGGTGACGAACAGCGAGTGCGGCGGCACCAGGGGACTCCGGTAGCGGTACTCGCTCGCGATGTCCACCGAGCACGGGACCTTTGCGATCTGCTCGATGAAGTAACGCGCGACTGAGGCGGCGTGGAAGCTGGTGCCACAGGCAACGATGTGCACGTTGTGCGTGCGGCGGAAGATGTCGTTGGCGTCCGGTCCGAAGGCGGCCGCGAGCAGGCGCCCGCCGACGACGCGTTCCGAGAGCGTGTCGGCGATGGCGCGCGGCTGCTCGTGGATTTCCTTGAGCATGAAATGCNNTCAGCATGTAGTGCGCGTAGAGACCCTTCTCCGCGGCGTCCGACGACAACTCGCTCTCGCGTACCGGCCGCTCCACGCTGTTGCCGTCGCGATCGAGGATGCGCACCGCCTTGCGCCGCACCTCGGCAACATCGCCCTCCTCAAGGAAGATGAAACGCCGTGTCACCGGCAGCAGCGCCGCCACATCAGAGGCCACGAAGTTCTCGTCGTCGCCGAGACCTATGACTACCGGGCACCCCTGGCGCGCCA
>PMHN01000141.1 GCA_003156695.1 Gammaproteobacteria bacterium | reverse complement strand
ACCGGATGGGCGACTTTTACGAGCTGTTCTATGAGGACGCCCGGCGTGCCGCGGCGCTCCTGAACATCACCCTCACTGCACGCGGCCACTCTGCCGGGGCGCCGATCCCGATGGCAGGCGTGCCGTTCCACGCCGTGGACAGCTATCTTGCGCGGCTGGTTCGCAGGGGCGAGAGCGTCGCGATCTGCGAGCAGCTGGGTGACCCGGCCACGTCCAAGGGGCCCGTGGAACGCCAGGTGGTGCGCATCATCACGCCGGGCACGCTGACAGACGCCGCCCTCCTCGAGGAGCGCGCCGACACCCTCCTCGCCGCGGTCGCGCAGGACGGGGCGCGCTTCGGGCTTGCGTGGCTGGATCTGGCCGCCGGACGTTTTACCGTGTTGCAGGGCGAGGGCCGAGCGGGCCTGCTTGCCGAGCTCGAGCGGCTGAAGCCGGCGGAGCTCCTGCTTGCGGAAGGCGGCGCCAGCGAGGAGCTGGCTCGTGTCGGCACGGTCGTGCGCACCCGACCGCCGTGGCACTTTGAACTCAGCAGCGCCTCGCACCTGCTGACCGATCAGCTGGGGACGCTGGATCTGAAAGGCTTCGGCGCGGACGATCTGCCGCTGGCCATCCGCGCCGCCGGCGCGCTCCTGACGTACGTGCGGGATACGCAGAAGGCCGCACTGCCGCACATTCGCGCGCTGCAGGTCGAGGAGCGCACCGATGCCCTGATGCTCGATGCGGTGAGCCGGCGCAATCTCGAACTCGATGTCAGCCTCACCGGCAAGGCGGATGCGACGCTGCTCGCGGTTCTGGACACCTGCGTGACCGGCATGGGTTCGCGACAGCTGCGTCGCTGGCTCAACCGCCCGCTGACAAGTCAGCCTCTCCTGCGTGGACGCTATCACGCCATCGGGGCGCTGCTCGATGGGCGCCGCTATGGCGCGTTGCGCGAGCACCTTCACGGCGTGGGAGACGTCGAGCGCATCCTCTCGCGCGTCGCCCTGCGCTCGGCGCGCCCGCGGGATCTGGCGCAATTGCGCACCTCACTCGCAGCACTGCCGGCACTGCGCGCCGCACTCGCCACGCTCGACTCGCCACTGTTGCAGGAGCTGCACGCGCGCTGCGGCGAGCACGTAGCCGTGGTAACCCTGCTGACCGCGGCCATCGCCGCAGAGCCGGCCACGCTGGTCCGCGACGGCGATGTCATCGCGCCAGGCTATGACCGAGAGCTTGATGAGCTGCGACGGATCGCCACGCATACTGATGAATTTCTGCTCGAGCTTGAAAAGCGCGAGCGCGAGCGCACCGGACTCTCGGGGCTGAAGCTCGGTTACAACCGGGTACAGGGATTCTTCATCGAGATCGCGAGGCGTGACGCCGAGCAGGTGCCGAAGGACTACGTGCGGCGCCAGACCGTGAAATCAGCAGAACGCTTCATCACCGAGGAACTCAAGAGCTTCGAGGACAAGGTCCTGGGCGCCCGGGACAAGGCGCTGGCGCGCGAGAAGCAATTGTACGAGGAAGTCCTCACGAAGCTCATCGAGACTCTGGGTCCCTTACAGACGACCGCGGCTGACCTGGCGGAGCTGGATGCGCTGGCGGCCTTGAGCGAGCGTGCCGGCGCGCTCGAATGGGTGCGCCCGGAACTGACTGCTGAACCGCGCCTGGAAATCGCCGGCGGTCGCCACCCGGTCGTCGAGCGCTTCGTCGATGCGCCTTTCGTACCGAACGATCTCTTGCTGGATGCCGGGCGGCGCATGCTCATCATTACCGGCCCCAACATGGGCGGGAAGTCGACCTACATGCGCCAGGCGGCGCTCATCGCGCTGCTCGCGCATGTCGGTAGCTACGTGCCCGCCGAACGCGCGGTGTTGGGTCCCCTGGATCGTATTTTTACCCGCATCGGGGCAGCGGATGATCTCGCCGGGGGGCGCTCGACCTTCATGGTGGAGATGACCGAGGCGGCCAACATCCTGCACAACGCGACTGCCAGGAGCCTGGTGCTGCTCGATGAGATCGGTCGCGGCACCAGCACCTTCGATGGGTTGTCCCTCGCCTGGGCCATGGCGCGCGACATCGCCAGGCGCGTGCGCGCGTTTACGCTCTTCGCCACGCACTACTTCGAGCTCACGACGCTCGCCAGCGAGGTCGAGGGCTGCGCCAACGTGCATCTGGATGCGACCGAGCACGGCGATGGCATCGTGTTCCTGCACGCGGTGAAGGATGGGCCCGCTAACCGCAGCTACGGCCTGCAGGTCGCGCAGCTTGCCGGCGTGCCGGTGGGCGTGATCGGTGAGGCGCGCCGTTACCTTGAGCACCTGGAGTCACAGCGCGAAAGCCAGCGTGCAGCCGCGGCCGAGGGGTCCGCGTCCGCAGCACAAGCTGAGTTGCCGTTGTTTGCGGCGCCACGGCCGGATGCGCTGCGCGAGACGCTGCAAGCCATCAACCCGGACGAACTTTCCCCGAAAGCGGCGCTCGCAGCGCTGTATACCCTGCGCCGCTTGCTCGATGAGAACCGCTAACCCCGTTTACCGCAGCGAGAAGCGTCCTTCCGTCAGGAACAATCCCGTCTCGCGCGCGACGCGCGCCGACATCAGCATCCCTAAGTGACTCACCGGCAGCACGATGTGATCGCTCAGGCCGGGCATGCGCGTCTCGCTCACTGCAATGGTGCCGTCATTGTCCTCGTCGAAGGCTGCGAGCAGCTGCCCCACGCCGATCGGTTGAGTACCGGCGACGATTCCCAGCGCCCGCTGGTGCGTCCAGCGCCGCTCGCGCTGCTGCAGGAGCTCCTCTGCGACCGACATACCCATGAGGTGCGCCACGGGGGCGAAGCGGCTCGCCTGCTCGGCGGCGCGGCTCGCGAGGCACGGCGTGCCGAGAAACACGGCGCGGCCCGGTGGCTGATCGGGAAAGCGCTCAAGAAAGCGATGGATGACGAGCCCGCCTAGGCTGTGACCGACGAAGTGCGCCTCGTCCGTTTGCAGTTCGCGCACGAAGCTCTCGAGGCGCGCCGTGATGGAACTCATGGTGGAATACGCCGCCGAATAGCGGAACGGGTGCAGCGTCAGGTCGAACTCCTGTGCCAGCCGGCGGCGCAGGAGCACTGACTCATCCCCCGGCATCCACAGGCCGTGCACGTAGATGACGTGCGCCACGGCTTCAGGCTCGCCGGGTCGCGCGCGGCTGCAGCGGGCGGCTCAAGATGGCGGCGGCACGCGCACCCGCACGTGCAGTTCACGCAGCTGCGCCTCGCTCACCTCGGTCGGCGCATCCGTCATCGGATCCGCCGCCGTCTGCGTCTTGGGAAACGCGATCACTTCGCGGATGCTGTCGGCGCCGGTCATGAGCATGGCGAGCCGGTCAAGCCCGAAGGCGATACCGCCGTGCGGCGGCGCGCCGTATTTCAGGGCATCGAGCAGGAAGCCGAATTTCTTCTGTGCCTCCTCGGTGGCGATCCCCAAAAGATCAAACACCGTCGACTGCATGTCCTGACGGTGAATGCGCACCGAGCCGCCGCCAATCTCCGAGCCGTTCAGCACCATGTCGTAGGCCTTCGCCAGCGCCTCCCCCGGAGCTGCGCGCAGCGCGGCCGGATCGTCGCCCTTGGGCGCCGTGAAGGGGTGATGCATGGCCACCCAGCGCCTGGCGTCGGGATCCCACTCGAACATGGGGAAATCGACGACCCACAGCGGCTGCCAGCTGCCGGCGACGAGCTTCAGCTCCACACCTGCCTTCAGGCGCAGCGCCCCCAGGGCATCGCTCACCACCTTGGCGCTGTCAGCGCCAAAGAAAATGAGATCACCATCGGCGGCGTGCGTGCGTTCGAGAATCCCGGTCAGGGCCGCATCGCTCAGGAACTTGATGATCGGCGACTGCAGGCCATCACGTCCGCGGGCAGTCTCATTCACCTTGATGTACGCGAGTCCCTTCGCGCCATAGCGGGCCACGAAGGCGGTGCACTCATCGATCTGCGAGCGCGGCATCGCGCCACCGCCAGGCACGCGCAGTGCCGCAACCCTCCCCTTGGGGTCCTTCGCGGGACCCGCGAATACCTTGAAGTCGCAGTCCTTCACCAGGTCCGCAACGTCGACGAGTTCGAGCGGGTTACGCAGGTCGGGCTTGTCGGAGCCGTAGCGGCGCATGGCCTCGGCGTACGTCATGCGCGGAAAGGGGTTCGGCAGTGCCGTATCCAACACCTCCTTAAAGAAGTGGCGCACCAGTGCTTCCATCAATCCCATGATGTCGTCCTGGGAAAGGAAGGAGGTCTCGATGTCGAGCTGCGTGAACTCCGGCTGCCGGTCGGCACGCAGATCCTCGTCGCGGAAACAGCGCACGATCTGGTAGTAACGGTCGAAGCCGGCGATCATGAGGAGCTGCTTGAAAATCTGCGGCGATTGCGGCAGCGCGTAGAAATGGCCGCGATGCACGCGGCTGGGCACCAGATAATCGCGCGCGCCCTCCGGCGTCGACCGCGTCATGAACGGAGTTTCAATCTCAAAAAATCCCTGCCCTGACAAATAATCCCGGATCGCCTTCGCCACCTTGTGCCGCAACTCGATGTTGAACTGCATCACCTCGCGTCGCAGATCGATATAGCGGTACTTCAACCGCGTCTCTTCATTGGTCAGCGCCGTGTCCGAAGGCAAGAACGGAGGCAGCTTCGACTCGTTCAGAATCCGCAACTCCTCCGCCACCAGCTCCACTTCGCCGGTCGGCATGTTCTTGTTCACCGTGTTCGCATCACGCAGCTTCACCGTTCCGGTCACGGCAATGACGTACTCGTTGCGCAGATCCCCCGCTTTTTCGTGGATCGCCTTCCCGCGCTCTACATTGATTACGATCTGCATCACGCCCGTGCGGTCGCGCAAATCGATGAACAGCAAATTCCCGTGATCGCGCCGCTTGTTCACCCACCCCATCAGCACGGCCTTCTTGCCGGCGTCGGCAGTGCGCAGCGCCCCGCACATATGAGTACGTCGTAAATCGCCTAAAAAGTCGAGCAAGCAATGTCCTTAGGAATAAAGATAATGGCAGACCGCCGAATCAAGAATTATAACTGGAAGGAGAAACCCGCCGATGTGATGAACGATACTCAGTACGCGCTGTCATCCTGAGCGAGGAATTTGCTTCGCGAAGCGAAGCAAATCCGCAGTCGAAGGATCCCTTTCCCCTTAACCGTCCCACCGGCCTTGCAAGGAATTCTCTCCTCATTTTTCAGACGGCCAAAAGCATCGAGAGAACGTCCCGACGCGTTTCGTCGTCATCCATAACGATAGCGATCCTTCGACTCCGCTCAGGA
>PMHN01000094.1 GCA_003156695.1 Gammaproteobacteria bacterium | reverse complement strand
TCGCCGAGCTTGCGGCCGTGCGTGCGGACGATCTTGGCGAGGACCGTCAGGCCGAGTACCTGGATGCGGTGGTGCGGGTAGGCGCGATCCGTTGGGCGGCGGCGCCCCCGCAGCCCCGGCGGGTCCACTGACTGTCAGCGTGGCCGCGGGTGAGCTGGGGCAAACGTGCGTGACGCTAAAGGCAACGCAGGGCCGGCGCGATGTGCCACTCGCGCGACGCTGCACCTATGGAATCGTGTGGACGGCATCCGCAAGGCCGATCGCGCAGGGACGGGCGCTGGTGCTCGCGGTGCAGCCGCTGGAGAGTTGGCGCGAACTTTGGGTGTTCCACGAATGCGCGGGCGCCTGGACCATCGATGTGCTTTCGCCCGGACTCGATAATCCAGAAGAGGGCTACGTCGAGTTTGCCGGGTTCGCGCCTGGCGTGATGCGCCTGCTGATAGCGCGCGAGGTCAAGGACCGCGGCCGGTTTCGCCGCCGCTTCGAGGAGCTGCGGCTCGATGATCTTGCCCTGGTACGCCAGGCGAGCACTCCGGACCTGCTACGCGACTTTGGCCGTTGGCAGGACGTGGATTGGCGGCGTGACACGCTCGCGCTGCACTGAGGGGCGATATGATGCATCCATGACCACTATGAGCCGTTTTGACTTGCGCCCGCCGAGCGATCAGCAACGCGCTCGCATCGTTGAAGGCCTGAGTACGGACGAGCGCCGCGTGCTGCTTCAGCACGGAACCGAGGCTGCCTTCTGTGGTGTGTTCCTGGACAACCACAAGGACGGAACCTACACGTGCCGGTTTTGCGGCTTGCCGCTCTTCAGCTCCAGTTCCAAGTTCGATTCAGGTACCGGCTGGCCGAGTTTCTTCAAACCCTACGATGAAACCCATATTCGACGCATTACTGACACCAGTTATGGGATGAATCGCGTCGAGGAAGTCTGCGCACGTTGCGGCAGCCACCTGGGCCATGTGTTTCCAGACGGGCCACCACCCACCGGCGAGCGACACTGTCTGAACTCAGTGTCGCTGTCTTTCACCGAGCGGGGACAAACGCTGCCTGACGTGCTGACAAGAGGTGCGCCTGAAGGATTACGGGACAAGTACGGACTATAGTTGTCCGGACCTTGCGGGCCCCCGGAGCGATCCATGCAGACCTACACTGGCGTCCTGGCGGATCAATTGGTCGAGGAACTCGCGCGACGCAGCCAAGGCCGAGCGTACCTCGATTCTGGCGCTAAAGACTTCCTTGCCCACGAGCTTGAGAGGCGCCTCGCTCACTCGCAGGATCCGGATCGCCTGTACCGCCTGTGGCAGGGCAACCTTGATCGTTATATCGATCGTGCTGCGCCGCGCACAGTGCCAGTTGGCCCCGTGTACGTGACCGAAGAGATGATTCGCCGTCAGTTCAGCCTGTGCAATGAGGTGTGTCCGGCGCCCGAGAATCCGCTCACGCGCGGGAGTAGTTCGTGAACGCCGTTCCGCAATCCTGGGGGTGGTATGGCGAGGCGATCAAATGGTTCGTCGCGATCGCAGCCGCGCTGCTCGCGTTTGGATTCGATCGCGCCAGGGATGGTTCGATGGCAGGTCTGTACTGGTGGATGTATCTCGTCGGTGCGTTCGGGCTATCGGTGTGCGTTGTGGCTGGACTCTTCGCCTACCTCCAGTTGCTGGGTGCCAGCAACGTTCTGGAGCTCCCGAACAAGACACCTGAAGACGATGCGAGATTTGAACGGTTCCGCAGGCGCCTGTCGCGTAGCTACCAGGTGTGCGTGGGCGCGCTTGCCGCCGGCATCGTGCTGTCAGTTATTCCCTGGGTCGGTTCCGTGTGGCCCACGACCGGGAACACGTTGTCCCCGGTCGTGATTGCCAAGGCGGGAGGCGGCGACGACCTCGTGATAACCCGGCAGCTCAGCGACGTCACGGAGGTTCTTGTTAGCACGCCGAACGGGTCACTTGCTTGGGCGCACGCGACTCCACTGCACCCCAAGGAACAGCCGAGCGGCAGCTGCGGATCCTGTGATCACCGGGATTGAGGGACTGCCATAGCAGGTCTCAATGCCCTTTTCTGCTGAAGGAAACCGTGCAGGCCCGACCCTTGACCCGGTGACCCGTCCCGGAGTCGTCGGAAAACTTAGCCTCGATACGATAGCTGTATGGTGTGCCCGGCGGACGCTCTCCGATGGCGGCCTGCTCTTTGCCGACGAGTCCGCGCGCGGCAATGCCGGCTGAGCCGTCCGCCAGGATGCGGCCGTCGAGGTGCAACCATCCCGGCGCGCCCTTGATGCCCCGCTCACCGTGCAGGGCGCTCTCTTTAACGATCGAGGAGAACGTATAGGAGTAAGGCAGTGCGCCTGCGGACGGCGCGCACGAAACGACCGTGGTCCACACGCCGTCGAATCGTGCCTGCGGTGCATCGGCGCGCGCAGCGCTAACCCCCAGTAACAGGCCGCACAATCCCAGAGTCGCAATGATCTGTTTCATGAGGCTCCTTAACCAACCCGCCAGAGCCCGGAAAATCGGTTCATTTCACCGGGACTGAGAGAGCGCCATCGTGTTCACGACCTGCGTCACACCCGGGACCTCACTTGCGATCGACCCGGCATCGCTAATCTCCAGGCCCGAGCTCACCACACCAGACAGGTACACCACGTGATCCAGCGTCTGCACACTGATGGCACTTAGCTCTAAGGACGAATCTTCCCTGAACCGCGACCGGACTTCAGCCGTGATCTTCGCGTCGCCGGGACAGCCGTGGAAACCGCACTTCTCGTAGGTGTCGTAGGCGGCACATCCGGAAAGGGTGCCGCTGAGACTCAGGGCAAGAACCGACGCACAAAGTAATCCGCGCATGCTGGCAAGGGTACCCGCTTGCTGCGATTTCGGAAATCTGCGCTGGCCGCTGGCAAAGCCTAAGATGCGGTCAAGCAGCCCAGAGGCAGGAAACGGCTGCCTGTGCGTGGCAGAGTAAAAGCAGTACCAAAGGGGAGATGCAATGGCTGGCCGGATGCAGAGGTACTTTGGGAGCTGGGTCCAAATGAGGATGGTGTTTGCAACGCTCCTGGCGATCGTTCCTGTCGTATGCGCCCAGGGAGCCACGACCGCGATGCCCGATAATCCACTGCTGCAGCCGAGCACGCTGCCGTACCAGATGCCGCCGTTCGATCGCATCCGCGTGAGCGACTACGCGCCGGCGTTCCAGGCCGGCATGCGCGAGCAATTGCGCGAAGTTGCCGCCATTGCGCACGACCCGCGCCCGGCGGACTTTCAGAACACTATCGTCGCCCTCGAGCGCTCCGGGCAGCTGTTGCATCGCGTGAGCTTCATTTTCGATGAGCGCAATTCCAACAGCAGCACCCCGGAGATGGAGGCGATTGATACCGAGTTTGCGCCCCGGCGCAGCGCGCACCAGGACGCGATCTACCTGGATCACGCGCTATGGCTGCGGGTGGACGCGCTGTACACGAAGCGCGCGAGCTTGAAGCTCGATCCTGAGTCGGCGCAGGTGCTGTCGCGCTGGCATGCACGCTTCGTGCGCGCGGGCGCGCGCCTCGGGGCCGCGGACCAGGCGCGGCTGCGCGAGCTGAACGCGAAGATCGCGACCCTGACTACCCAGTTTGGACAAAATGTCCTTAAGGCCACGGCCGCAGGCGCGGTGGCGGTCGACAAGCTCGCCGACCTCGACGGCTTGTCCCCCGCGCAGGTGAGTGCGGCCGCCGAGGCGGCGCGGGCGCGTGGGCTGAAGGGCCAGTGGCTGATCGCGCTGGAGAACACCACGCAGCAGTCGGTGCTGGGTCAGCTCACGAACCGCGCGCTGCGCGAACGCATTTACCGGGCCTCGGTGCAGCGCTGCCTTGGGGGTGACGCGGACAACAGGCCGGTGCTGACGGACATTGTCAGGGTACGCGCCGAGCGCGCCGCGCTCCTGGGCTACCCGAGCCACGCCGCCTACATGATCGAGGACGAGTCCGCGGAGACTCCTGCCGCCGCGCGCGATCTGCTGACGCAGGTGGTCCCGGCGGCAGTGCGGCGGGCGCGCGCGGAAGCGGCCGAGCAGCAGAAGCTGATCGATGCCCAGGCCGCGGCTCGCGGCACGGCGTCGTTCACGCTGCAGCCCTGGGACTGGTCGTTCTATTCGGAGCAGGTGCGCAAGGCCCGCTACGATTTCGACGCGGCGCAGGTCGCACCCTACTTCGAACTCAACCAGGTGGTGCGCGACGGGGTGTTCTACGCAGCGCATGAGCTTTACGGACTGACGTTCAAGGAGCGCAAGGACTTACCGGTCTACCGGCCGGACGTGCGGGTTTTCGAAGTGTTCGATGCCGACGGCAAGGGGCTGGCGTTGTTCATTGCGGATTATTTCGCCCGCGACGGCAAGCAGGGCGGGGCGTGGATGAATGCCTACGTGGAGCAGTCACGCCTGCTGGGCCTGCAGGCCGTGGTGTCGAATAATCTGAATATCCCCAAGCCCGCTGCCGGGCAACCGGTGTTGTTGAGCTTCGATGAGGTCACGGCGCTCTTCCACGAGTTCGGTCATGCGCTGCACGGCATGCTCTCGGACGTCGAGTATCCGTCGCTCTCCGGGACCGAAACCCCGCCGGACTTTGTCGAGTATCCGTCGCAGTACAACGAGATGTGGGCGCGCGAGCCGCGGGTAGTCGCCCATTACGCGCATCACTACCAGACCGGTGAGCCGATGCCGCCGGCGTTGCTCGCCCGGGTGCTCGCGGCGCAGCAGTTCGACGCGGGCTACGCGACGACCGAGTACCTGGCCGCGGCGCTGCTGGATCTGTCCTGGTACGAACTGCGCGCGGCCCAGGTTCCGGCGCCGGCCGAGGTGCCGGCGTTTGAAACGACTGCACTCAAGGTGGCGGGAGTGGACTATGCGCTGGTGCCCCCGCGGTATCACTCCGCCTACTTTCATCACATTTTCGATGACGACTATTCNNACTATTCAGCCGGCTATTACGCCTATTTCTGGAGCGAGGTATTTGCCCGCGACACCGGCGCCTGGCTGCACGCGCACGGCGGACTCACGCGCGCGAATGGTGACTACCTGCGCAAGACAGTTCTCTCCCGAGGCAGAACTGCCGAACCGCTGCAGCTGTTCCGCAATTTCTACGGACGCGGACCGCAGATCGGGCCTCTGTTGGAATACCGGGGGCTAACCGGTGACTGATCCGCCGTTTGGGAACCGCTGCGAGCGCGCCCTGAGCCTCTTGACTGCGTAGGCGGCGTCTGACTAAAGTCCTCTTGAAGGCTGAGATGGAGAAGTAAATGGCGAAAATGAAACGTCGGCGGCCTGTCAAAGCCTCTGCCAGAAAGATCGCCCGCAAGCGCGTCGGTGTGCGCGCCAAGGGTGCCAGCGCAAGCGGTAAGCGTGCGCGCAATCTCAAAGTCAAAACGGCTGCCAAGCGCTTGCTGGCCACAGCGGGGCGTACCGCCAAGGCCCTGGCGGCGGCTGGTGCCGAGCGCGCCGCCCGGGCGGCACGCACCGTCGTTGCGCGCGGTGCCCGCTCTGGGGCCAAGGGAGTCAAACAGGTCGCGCAGGAGGCGGGACGCGTGACTGCCTCGGCTTTGGAATCCATCGCGGACCGGGTAGAGCCAGAGGGTAGCTGAGCGCGCGATACTGTCTTGCGGCGGGCCGTGCAGACAGTAGGGCAAACCCATGAGCGATAGCGAGATCACTCGGCGGCAATTGTTGGTCGGCGGTGCCCTGGTCGGAGCGGCATGCGTGACCGGAGCCGCGACGCTTCACGACGGGGAGCTGGGCGCCCCCCCGCGGACAATCAAGGGCGCGGTGCCCTGGCGCGAGGGCACGGCCGATGTGCCGCCGATGGCTCAGGGAACTGCCTATCGGTTTTTTACGGCCGGCGAGCAGGCTTTTATTGAGCCGGCGATCGATCGGCTGATCCCGCCAGATGACACTGGACCCAGCGCGTCGCAGGCAAACGTGCATGTGTTTCTGGACCACCAGCTTGCTGGTGCGTTCGGGCGCGGGGACCATTTCTATCTTGGCGGTCCGTGGCCGAAGGGCACTCCCGAGCAGGGCTATCAAAGCCGGCTGTCGCCCGCGCAACTCTATCGGGCCGCAATCCCGGCGGTCGAGGCGTATGTCAGGGACCAGCACGCGGGGAAGACGTTCAGGGAGATCGGTGCCGCGGAACAGGATGTTGTTCTCAGGGCGCTGGAGAGCGGCGAGGCGAAGCTGAGCGGCGCGGACGGTAAGTCCTTCTTCGACATGTTCCTGCAGAATGTTCTTGAGGGCTATTTCTCCGACCCCATCTACGGCGGAAACAAGGACATGGCCGCCTGGAAGATGATTGGCTTCCCGGGCGCACATTACGATTATCGCGAATGGGTCAGCCGCCACGGTGAGCGCGTTCCCTATCTGACAGTTGGCATCAAGGGCCGCCCCGGATGGTCGCAGGGCTGATACATGGCGACCAACCTTCCTGCGGTTGATGCGGTGCTGGTGGGGTTCGGGTGGACCGGTGCGATCCTGGGTCAGCAACTGTGCGACGCCGGACTCAACGTGGTGGCACTGGAGCGCGGCACGTGGCGCGATACTCCNNAATCGCACCGATCAGGAGGCGCTGCCGATGCGCCACCTGGGTTCATTTCTTCTGGGAACTGGAGTTGGCGGCGCCGGGGTGCATTGGAACGCACAGATCTGGCGTTTTCTCGAGAGCGACTTAAAAGCCTACACCCATAACCTGCAGCGTTACGGCAAGGCCGCCGTCAGCGCTTATGACATGACGATCCAGGACTATCCGCTGAGCTGGAATGAGCTCGAGCCGCACTACGAAGCATTCGACAAACTGTGCGGCACTTCGGGCAGGGCGGGCAATCTGAACGGTGTGATCCAGGATGGCGGCAATCCCTTCGAAGGACCGCGCTCGGCCGAATATCCCAACCCGCCCATGGCCATGCCTTACGGCCCAACGCTGTTTGCAAAGGCGGCCAGGGAGAAGGGCTACAAGCCCTTTCCCCATCCGACCGGCAACGTTTCGCGGCCCTATACGAATCCGCTGGGCGCGCAGCTCGGGCAGTGCACGTATTGCGGTTTCTGCGAGAAATTCGGCTGCGGCAACTATTCGAAGGCCAGTCCGCAGACCACCGTGATCCCGTATCTCTTGCAGAAATCGAATTTCACGCTCCGGACCGAATGCGAAGTGCTGCGGGTCGAGCTTACCGCCGATAAAAAGCGCGCGACCGGTGTTACCTATGTGAATAGCGCAGGCGAGGAATTCTTTCAGCCGGCTGAAATGGTAATCCTCTCGGCGTACGTACTGCAAAACGT
>PMHN01000322.1 GCA_003156695.1 Gammaproteobacteria bacterium | reverse complement strand
TGCGGTGATAGCTCGGGCCGAGGGTACAGGCGCTGAGGGTCGCCATGGCTCCCAGGCACACAACCAGCCGCTGTGGTTGCGTGTTGTTCATGCGGCAGCGGCTGCAGGTGCGCCGCCTCCGGCTTTCTTCGAGCGCATGAACAGCAGCAGCGGCATCACGCACAGGATGACGATCATCAGCGAATGGAAGACATCGAGGAATGACATCATGGCAGCCTGGCGCTGCACCGACTGATACAGCAACCCCATGACCTGTGCGGACGCCTGCAGCGGGGGCTGGCCGCGACCGTGTAGCGCCTGCGTGGCCTGCGCGACGTAGTGCGTGTAGCTTGGATTGAGCGGGTTGAGCGCCTCGACCAGCCGCGCCTGGTGAAACTGCTGGCGGCGCGCCAGCATGATCTGCACCCCGGCGATGCCGAGCGTGCCGCCCAGATTGCGCACCACGTTCATGAGGGCCGAGGCCTGATTACTCTCGTTGGGCCTGAGCCCCACGTACGCCAGTGCGGTAATCGGCACGAACAGGAACGGCAGCCCGATGGACTGGAACAGACGGGCCTTGGCCGCGTCCGCGAAGCTCATGTTGATGTCCAGGTGGGTCATATAAAGGAGCGCCAGCGCCTGGATGATGAACGCGAAGCCGATCAGCAGACGAGCATCGACACGCCCCGAGAGCATCCCGACAATGGGCATCACGAAGATCGTAGCGACACCGCCAGCGCTGAGCGCCATGCCAGCATCCGTCGCGGTATACCCGAGCACCTGCTGCAGCAGCTGTGGAATGAACAAGGTGGTGCCGAAGAGGATCATGCCGGTGATCAGCAAGAAGATGCTCGCCATGCCGAAATTACGCCGCGCGAACATGCGGATCGGGACGATCGGCTTCTCGCGGCTGAGTTCCCACGGAATGAATAGGGCGAGCGACACCACGGTCGCGATGGCGGTCGCGATAATGACCGGGCTGGAAAACCAGTCATCGAGCTGGCCACGATCGAGGGTAATTTCAAGACAGCCGAGGAACAGGGCGACGAACAGGAACCCCAGCCAGTCCACCTTGAGGCCCCCTTTCCAGAGTTCCTCGCGATCACGTTTCATGGCCGCGGGCTCGGCAACGTACAGATTGACCAGAAACAGCGACAGCATGCCCACCGGAATGTTGATGAGGAAGCACCAGCGCCACGAGCTGTTGTCGGTGATCCAGCCGCCNNCACCACCGCCGATGCCCTGGAGGGCGCGCGCCAGCACCAGCTCAGGCAGGTTCTGCGCCAGCCCGCAGCACAGTGAAGCGACCGTGAACACTGCGACCGAGATCATGTAATAGCGCTTGCGCCCGATTACGTCGGCGAGCCATCCGGAGATCGGAATGACGATCGCGGAGGCGATCAGGAATGTGGTGGTCACCCAGGTGGCCTGGTCGTAGTCGATCGACATGCCACCGGCAATGTGCTCGAGCGCGACATTTACGATCGCAATATCGAGCGTAGTCATAAAAGTGGCGATCGAGATGACCGCCACGATCGACCAGGGATTACGGTCGCCGGCAACCGAGCGCACCGGTGTCCAGTGCTCGTCAGCTCCAGCGGCTGCGCCGGGACCGGCCATGTCAGCGCACTCGCACGCTCGGCTGCACCGACATGCCGGGGCCGAGCGGACAGTCGGCCGGCGGATGGTCGAAGAGGATTTTCACCGGCACGCGCTGCACCACCTTGACGAAGTTCCCGGTGGCGTTCTCCGGTGGCAGGATTCCGAACGCCTGGCCGGCGCCGCGCTGAATGGAATCCACGTGCCCCTCAATCTTCTCCTTGGAACAGGCATCGACTTTGATAGCGACCCTCTGCCCGACCCGCATCAGCGCGAGCTGGGTCTCCTTGAAGTTGGCGGTAACCCATACCTCGACCGGCACGATGGCGAGCATCTGGGTTCCCGGCTCGACGTAATTGCCGACCGCGACCGTGAGTTGCGCCACGTGGCCGCCGACGGGCGCGACGATGCGGGCGTAGCCGAGATTGATGCCGGCGGTACTCAGCTGGGCCTGGGCGGCATTCAGCTGCTGGGTTCCCGCGGCTACCTGAGTGCGCGCGGCGGCAACCTGCGCTGCCCGGGTCGTGGCAGCCTGCCTGGCTGCCTCCAGCTGTGCGGCATTCTGGGCAGCGAGCGTTGCGGCTTGCTCGAACTGCTGCTGGGCGACGGCGGCTGGATTGATGAGCTGCAGCTTCTTGTAACGCGCGAGGTCGCGCGCGGAGTTCTCGGCCACCGCCCGAGCCGCGACGACATCCGACAGCGCCTGCTGATAGGTCGCCTCGCTGACGGTGATCTGCGCCGTGGCGTTGTCGACTTCGGCCTGAGCCTGCGCTTTTTGTGCTTCGGCCTGAGCGACGGCGGTCTGGAGGGTCGCAGAATCGATGAGCACCAGTGGCTGCCCGGCCTGCACCGTCTGGTTGTCGGTCACGAGCAGCTGGCTCACGCGTCCGGCGACCTGCGGAGCCAGCCGCACGATGCGCACATCGACGAACGCATCGTCGGTCGACTCGAACTGGCGGCTGTACAGCCACCACAGCAGCCCGCCAATCAGCAGACACAGCACCACAGTGCCGATTACGAGCAGCAGCAGAGGGCGCTCCAGCACGCTCTTCCTCGGCTTCTTTGGATCGCTTGATCCGGAGTCTTCCTTGGCGTCACCCGCCCCCGTGTGCGCCTCGCCAGGGTATTTGTCGCCCTCATCGGCTGCGTGCTCGCCGGTGGCACCTGTCGTGACGGGAGACCTGGGCGCGTCTGCCATGGTTCAGCTCAGCGGGCGATGAGCGTTGCGTCGCGGAGTGCGAGGGCGGCAGGGGGTGGCGGGCAACGGCCCGTCGCGCCTACCCCACTCACCTTTACGAGTGCCCACGCTAACCGACATGTCGCGACTATCGACCGGCATGGACTGGGCTGCATGTCAGCAATCATAACCTGTCGGCCTCGGATACCTACAAGCCGCACCAGGTGGATTGGAACGTCTGCCTCGGCTAGAGTGGACAGCGCACGGCGCACGTGCAGCAGGTGCAGTCATGCGAAGCCCTAAGGCAGCTTTTCTGGCGATGGTCGCCGGCTCCATAATTTTCCTCACGGTATCTGCAGGAGTAGCCGCCGATGAGGACGACGCGATCTCATCCCGAGTCAAGCGAGCGCTGATTGCCGCGGACATACCCAACGCGGATCAGATCCAGGTTCGCACCTTTAACGGCGAGGCTGATCTGAGCGGTGTCGTGTTCTCCCAGCACAGTAAGGAGAAGGCGGCGACCGTGGCGGGTGTCGTGAGAGGGGTTACGGCCGTGAAGAATGACCTCGAGGTCCGCGAGCGCGCTGTCGACGATGACGATGTCATCACCGCAAGGGTTAAAAATGCGCTGCTTGCAGCAGGTATCGAAAGCGCCGGTCAGATTGAAGTGAAGACCTTCAACGGTGAGGTTGACCTGGGTGGGTTCGTTAATTCCGACTACAACAGGGCAAAGGCCCTGAGCATCGCGGGCGCCGTCAGAGGCGTGACGGCCGTGAAGAACGATCTGCAGGTCCAGCAGCGATAGCTCGGCGCGCTTTGCGCCGCTCAACGCACCTCGATGACATATCGGAATCTCAGGAAGCCGCTGTCGGGGAGCCGTTCCTCGATGACAAACGAATCCTTGCCGCGGAAGCTTGTTATTGCTCTAGTTTTTGCGAGCCTGTTGCTTACTATGCCACCGGCCCAGGGGCAGCAGTCGGCAACGAAGCAAGCCGAAGCCAATAAGGCCGCGGTGCGTCGCGCCTTTCAGGCCCTGGAGGGGGGCGACCTGAAGACGCTCAACGAGATATTCGACCCCAAAGGCCCTATTCATACATCCCGGGGAAAAATCTTCCTGCAGGGCGGCCCATTTGCGGATCTGAAGAGTTCCTGCCCGATGTGCGCGTCGCTGAGTAACCGCAAAATCACGATTGACTTGCTGCTCTCTGACGGCGACCTGGTAGCGGTGCGGTCCACATGGAGCGGAAAGTACTCCGGGACGGTTCGAGGAATAGCGGTTGCGGGTAAGGATGTTTCAATTGTCTATACGAACATCTACCGTGTTGCGGACGGGAAGATCGTGGAGAACTGGTATCAGCCGGATAGTCTCTCTCTTGCCGAGCAACTGGGCATGAAGCTAACACCCGCGGATGCCAGTAAGTAGGAGGCGCAGCGGTCACTCTGGCGGATTCNNACGCCAGGAAATAACAATGCTACTGGCGATTACATGCATGACACACCACGGTCTCATGCGATCTTCGCCTTTAGTTTTTGAGGGAGATCGCCGTCTTGAATGAGAAGCCAATTGATCTTGTAAGTCTCTCGGCCCGGCTAGGAGCTTTGGAAGCTCTTGTGGCGGAGTTGTCAAGAATTGGTACACATGGAGCAAGTGATCGAAGCATGCGGCTGCAAGAGATGGAGCGCTGGACTGAGCGGGTTCGCGATCCTCCCGACGATTCGGGCGCTGACCCTTTCGTTTTTGCATGGCGCGCCTCTGTCGAGGGTTTGATTTCATTGGTTAGAAAGAGCCTTTTGCGAGATTAAGAACATGGCCGTATTAGACGTTCCACGCCGACACCAAAGCCCGGGGATTCCTTGAGGCTATCCGCTGGCCTGACGGTCTGGTTTGCCCGCACTGTGGCAGCGTAAAGGCTCCATACGCGCTGAACGGCAAAGCGCACCGTCCGCTTCCTGAAGTGTGCCGACTGTCGTGGCAGCTCTCCCTGACCGGTGGGGACTGACGCGGTCTGGCGCCGAAGGCGGCAGAAGCTCCGGCTTCCTGCTTCTGGCTTGCGCTGCAATTAACATTCCCGCCGGACCCGACAGGTCCTAGCGAATACGTGTTGCAAAAGTGATCGGAGGAGCTTAACGTACAACCATATGGTTGTAGTTAGTAAAGAAAGCGAAGAATCGCTCAACCAGCTCTTCCGCGCTTTGGCCGATGGCACGCGCCGCAGCATCTTGGTGCGGTCGCTCACGGAAACGCCGTCGGTGTCAGAACTTGCCGCGCGGTACGCGATGAGTTTCGCCGCCGTGCAAAAGCACGTCGCCGTGCTCGAGCGCGCGGGTCTCATTCAGAAGCGTGCAAACGGCCGCGAGCAACTGGTCTCCACCAACCACGCGCGGCTCCAGCGCGCTGGCGAGCTACTCGAATACTTCGAATCCATTTGGCGCCAGCGCATGACGCAGCTCGACGATATTCTTCTACCGAAAGGAAAATGATTATGCCGCTTACCTCTGTCACCAAAGACGCCGCAAGGCTCACCCTCACTGTCGTGGGCGACTATCCCGTTCCGCAAAGGCGCCTTTGGGACGCCTTTGCCGACANNTAGACCACCCGCCTTTCCTGCCACCTTCACGCGTCATGATTTCAAAGTTGGCGGTCGCGCCGAGTACTTCCTGACTTTGCCGGAGGGGAAAAAGTGGAGTGGCTCTTGGAAGTTCACCGCAATGCATCCAATCAGCTCGTTCGAGGCGCACGACGGCGAAGATAACGCCGAGGACCAGAATATGCCGGCGTCGATGAAGTTCGCCTTCGAAACCACGGCGACGGGATCGCGCATGACCATCGTCACGCAGTTTTCAAGCGTCGAAGCAATGGAGCAAACGATTCCGGGCATGGAAGAAGGGCTACGCGCAGCAATGCCCCAACTCGACGCAGTGCTTGCTGAACCAAGCGCGTACGCTGCGCACGCCTAGCAGCCTGTCGGACTTCACGGCGGGCGTGAGGCACCGATACTTCGCATAATGTATACCGAGTGCAAGTCCCCCGAGCAGTGCAAAACGCTACACTGCCTCAGAGCTGCCGGGCTACCGTGCGAGCGTTCCACCACACAAGGAAACGCCACATGTCAGACCCCGTTCCTCTCGAGATCCACAACGTCGCCAAACAGTTAAGCGGGCTAAGCGTCAAGCTCGAGCAGCTGAACACAAGCCTACGGGCTGCCGGCGCATCAACGGAAAGGCTCTCCACGGTGCTCGCCCGATTGANNGACCGCCGCGGGCGTAGCAGTGGGGTTATTGAGCGTCATCGTTGCCGTTGTAGCTCTAGCGCACAACTGGAAGTAGGGCGGACGGCCGAAAAAGCGGCCTCGCTGCCGCCGAGCAGGCTTTACGCCACGCAAGATTCTGCGGCCAGGTGCCTCGTTTGACGGCGTACCGAGGTTTTCCTGCGGTTTGGCGTGGGGGTAGGGGTCGAGGGTAAGGGTGGTGGTGCGGGCAGGCTGTCGTGATTCTCGGCGCTGTCGGGCCGCGCCGCCGGCGCGGCGCGAAAAGCGACGAGGCTCACGGCGAGCTGCGCGGCTCAAGCGGCTTTAAGGATCTCCCAATATTTTTGGAGGTGTTCGGGGTTGCCCGATTCCTGGGCGAGCGAGTGCGCCCACTGCATCATGGCCTGAAAGCATCGCAGCTGGTGCATGTTGGTTTCGTTGCCCTCGGGGTCGGTGATCGCATCCGCCGCCATTCGCCATCCCACAGGCAAAATACGGGCATCCCGGTGAAGTTTGAAAAGCTCAAGCGCCAAGGCACTGGACTTACAACGACCGCCCTTGTAGGCGCAGGCAGTGGAATACTTGACCTGACACCACCGAGCCACCAGGTGAGCCGAGTAGCCGTAGAAGGGGTTACGAACCTCAACACGCAAACGAGCGCGAGCTTTGGCGCTCAAGGGCCGGGGTTTCGGGAAATTACGCCAAGCTGACGGATCAACAGCAGACACAAGTCACCTTCCAGTGACCGAGCAGCTGCAACTTGCATACGACCCAGGGTTCCCAGTCCTGAGCGTTTGCCAGCACATTATAGCGCTGCACTCACAACCCATCACCGAGCATGACCGTCAAAAGAGCGTACAGGCCAGTCCGCTGAGCGAGAAAGCCAGCCACCTGGTGGAGTCCAAATCCTGCGCAAAAGCGAACCGTCTGAACCACGACGTACCACCAAAGCGTCCGCATCAGCCCCAAATCGAATCTCCCAGGCAAACCTATCCCATCAAGCTCTCGCTCGCCGCCAGCAACCGGGGCTCGACATCCGCTCTAGAGCACCCAGCTGCTTGCCAACTGGGCCGACGGCGCGAGTTAACTTCGCAGCTACTACGAAGCCCTTCGGCGGTTTCCCGCCTCGCCAAACTTCCTGATGTGCAGGAGAGTGCCGGACTCACGCGCCGGCTGACGGGGTTGGTGGAGGCCCTACAAGGAGCATGGGATAGCCGACACCCGGTGGACTCAACCCGGGGTCATACTACGCATAATGTATATTATGTTAAGTTCCTCGCCAATTGATATCCGCGGTTAACACTCACGTGGGGTAGCGAACAGACTTGACGCGCGGATTCTTAGATGGTGAGCCACACATGGTTCTCGTATTAGGAACCGAGCGAGGACTTCAGTGCGGTAGCAGTTCGCGGAAGCGATGAACTGCCGCGCGCGCCTACGACTGATAGAGCCATGTGCTGGCTGATCAAGTTTGACTTTAGGCTCAAGATTCAGTCTTTCACCGCCTGACAGCGAGGACATTCTATGAGTTCCGAACGCCCTGAGGAATTCTCCCAGCCGCCGGAAAGCAGAGGCCAGCAAACGACCGATGATAGGCGAGACAGCGAAACCGCCGACAATCGTAGACCCTCGGACGATACTGCGCGCCATGGAGCCACAGTCTTGGTGCGTGGTGAGGCCATTGGCGATCGGGAGCCAAAGTCACCTCCCAAGGACAAGGAGAAGTCTCCGCGCAAGGAAGTCGCGGAGGCCAAAGTTAAACTGCAGAGTCGTCTACCTGTCCTTGATGACGATCCTCAGGTCGGGGTTCAGAAAGAACAAATTGTCATCAGAGATGGCAAAGCGGACCTAGCATTTACCGGAAAATTGCTCGCCTCCGCAGCTCCGCCTTCGGCACCCAATGGGCACTGGCAGGAGTACCGAGTTTATGAGACGAGTGGCGGGCAGTATGTGTTCTCAAAGATGACCCGGAGCGTGTTCGCGGAAGATCAGGATACTCACCAGGCAGAAGTATTTGATCCCTCTCCATCTTCGGTGCCGTCAAAGGTGCTGAGAAGCGCGCTGGATCTCGCCCACTCGCGGCCGCTGACATGGATGGATGCAGCTGCCACTTTTTTTGGATACGACCCACTTGCCAAGGCTCTTTATCGAAAGCTTAGTGCTCGATTCGAGGAGCACATAAGTTAGGAAACCTGGACTCGGGCGGCCGCGAGTCGCTCTCCCCGCAGGCCGTGTGGATCATCGTGAAGCGCAGGGCTCATATGGCCGGGCTTGAGGACCGCTGCCGGTAAACGTGCCCTCGACCTTTCCTTCCCCCAGGCCGGAATGGACAACCCTGCAATCGGGCACGCCTGCGGAATCGGCGTTGCCGTTCGGCGGAGATCAACCTAGGGCCGGCACCTCTCACGCGGATCGAGCTCTTTGAACGGATCCATCGGCGCGCCCTGCTCTGCGCAGGCGTGCCAGTATCCTAGTTCGGAAAAAGGGAGGAATATCTTGTGCCGCGCCAGATTGCTTACTCTTTGTACTTTGATGCTGACAAGTGTCGCGACTCAAGGCGCAAGATTGCAGACACCCGTGCCCGCGCTCGCGATGCAGGCCTTTGCGCTGCATACCGCCACTGGAAATGCCAGCGTTCCCCTCGACAGTTCCATCGTTCTTGGCGTCAATCACCCGGAAATTACTCGCGCGGCAATTGTGTTACACGGCAAGGGCCGGAACGTGCAGGGTTATTTTCGGGCGCTGCAGAACGCAGCCGCTCAGGCAGGCTCGATCGGTAGCCACACGCTGCTTCTGGCGCCTCAATTTCTTCGCGAAGAAGACATCCAGGCGCACCGACTGCCAAATCAGTTTCTGCGCTGGCACGAAGGCTCATGGTCGGCTGGCGAGCTGGCCGTTGGGCCGTTGCCGTACAGTAGCTTCGATGTGATCGACGCGCTGCTCGGCACACTGGGTGATCGCACCAAATTTCCTAACCTGACCACGGTCGTGTTAATTGGCCACTCGGGTGGGGGTCAACTGCTGAATCGCTACGCTATAGCGGGCAAACAACCCGCAGCGCTACAGTCGATTGGCATTTCGGTGCGCTTCGTCATCGCGAATCCTTCGTCCTACTTTTATTTCACCGACGATCGCCCGCAGCCCGACGGTTCCTTTGCTCCTTTTAAAGGCGCCAACTGCGCACACTTCAACCAATGGCGCTACGGGCCCGCGAATGCACCCGCGTACATTGCCGACACCTCGACCGCGGCTTGGCAGAAGCGAGAATCCGACTATGCCAAAGCGAACGTGATCTACCTGATGGGAGCAGACGATACGGATCCTGAGCAACAGGATCTGGATACCTCATGCGCGGGGGAAGCCGAGGGACCGGACCGCTTGGATCGTGGCAAGGCCTACTTTCGTTACCTTACGGCTCGGCACTCGGATTTCGGCCACAGATTCTGGCTCGTGCCCGGCGTAGCCCATGTCGGCAGCCGAATGGTGGAGTCTGCTTGCGCCGTAGCTGCCGTATTCGACTCTGGCAACTGCACGACACAGGTCCGCTGACGGAACGCTATGCCGCTAAAACTCTTCGGGGGTCTTCGGTCTTGCAACCGCAGCGGGATAGTGCGCGACCTCCTGGCAGGTGTGAACCTCGCGTCGATCAACATCCCGCAGGTGCTGGGCTATGCCCGCATTGCCGGCGCTCCCGTAGTCACGGGGCTCTACACCGTGCTGCTGCCGCTGGTTGCGTTCGCCATCTTCGGCTCTTCGCGCCATCTGGTTGTCGCTGCCGATTCGGCCACAGCAGCCATCTTCTATGGTTCGGTATCCCACATGGCCCTGCCGGGCGGTGGACGATACATGGCATTGGTCGGCATGGTGGCCCTGCTGACCGCCGGAGTTCTGCTGCTGGCGCGGATTTTCAAACTCGGATTTCTTGCTGATTTTCTCTCGCGCACGGTGTTGGCCGGATTCCTCACCGGAGTCGGGTGCCAGGTGGGCATCGCGATGCTGAGCGACATTTTCGGCGTCGCGGCAGATTCCCCCTATTCCTTGGTCAAAGTTTGGGAAATCTTTCAGGGTCTGCCGCAACTCAACCCTCCAACGCTGGCGTTGGCCGCGTCCGTGACTGTGAGCGTCCTCCTCGGAAATCGCTTCGCGCCGCGATTACCCATTGCTCTTGTAGCCATCGTAGGCAGTATCGCAGCGAGTGCCGTATTTCACTTCGGCGCAAGAGGCATCGCGGTCATCGGCGCAGTCCCCGGAGGTCTGCCGTCCATCGGGCTCCCCGATGTCACTTGGAAAGATGTCCTGCAGCTGCTTCCGGTAGCCGCTTCGTGTGTCGTGATGATCATTACGCAAAGCGCCGCGACATCGCGGGGGTTCGCGGTTCGCTATCATGAAAGCGTCGACGAAGACTCAGACATTCTCGGGCTGTCGGCCGCGAATGCGGCGGCGGCGTTGAGCGGGACGTTCGTGGTTAACGGGAGCCCAACGCAGACCGCAATGGCGGATCGTGCAGGCGCGCGTAGCCAGGTTGCACAACTGGTGCTGGCAGGGGTCGTGGTACTGGTCCTGCTATTCCTGACCGGGCCGCTTCAATACCTGCCGCGCTGCGTATTGGCGGCCATCGTATTCACGATCGCGGTGGGAATGGTCAACTTGAAGCGTTTGCGCGACATTCGCCGCGAGAGTCCCGGCGAGTTCTATTTGGCCGTGGTCACCGCCGCTGCCGTCGTCGCTATCGGCGTCGAGCAAGGTATCTTGCTGGCGATCGCTCTATCGCTCTTCAGGCACGTGAGCCACAGTTATCGCCCACATACGTTAATGTTTGCGCCAGACGCCTCGGGCGGCTGGGCGGCGGTACCGGCGACGCCGGGGAAAGTGACCGAACCAGGATTGATTGTTTATCGTTTCGGTGCTGATCTGTTTTACGCGAATCAGAACCTCTTCACCGACGAAGTGCGGGCTCTCGTGGAGCATGCGCCGACACCAGTGCGCTGGTTCATCGTGGATGCCGGCGCGATCACGGATATCGATTACTCCGCCGCGCAGTGCATGCTGGAACTGCTCGACGACCTGACACACCGCCAGGTCAACCTGGTTTTCGGGCGGGTCAATCCTTACCTGCGATCCGATATGGACCGGCATGGCATCACGACAGCCGTCGGTGAAAAACGGATTTACGCAACTCTCCACGAAGCCCTGGCGGCGGCCGGCGTCGTCAGTCATCAAGCGCCTTCGCTCGACGGCTAAATGGGCTGTCCGCAAGGCCGCCACGGACCCTGCATGTCGCTGCTGAAGATCTATTTGCGNNAGTGGCTGGCGACGTCCCTGGCTGTTGCCAACCTCGGCATGGCTGCAGTCTTCACAGCTGAAGAATTCCCGGCGTCCACTCGCCAGCGTCCGCGGGAACCCCGTCGACCCCAAGCGCGTCCGTGACCGACAGACAGCCGAAGCCCGTTCGACTAGAAAGCAAAGACTGCAGGACTAATCGACGTCCGCCGTACGTGCGTTAGCGAACAGACTTGCGCAGGTCTCCGAACGCAGACTTTGCGATGGTCGGACTTTTTTTGATTTGCGTCCCCTGCCCCCAAGTTTGTTCCGGCCGCCCTGGTCGAACCACCGGCGGCCCTCGTGTGGCGTCGTAGTTACTGTGGCGCGGCCATGCTGACGGCCGTGTGCAACTCCACATCCCTACTAAGAAGCCTCCACCATGCATGACATGACCGTGGTCGACCTGTCGCGCTGGCAGTTCGCGGTGACCGCGCTGTACCACTTTCTTTTTGTTCCGCTGACCCTGGGCCTGTCGTTGCTGCTCGCGGCGATGGAAACGGTCTACGTGGTCAGCGGCAAGGCGATCTACAAGCTCATCACCCAGTTTTGGGGCAAATTGTTTCTGATCAATTTCGCGCTCGGCGTGGCCACCGGTTTGACCATGGAGTTCCAGTTCGGCACCAACTGGTCGTTCTATTCCAGCTTCGTGGGCGACATCTTCGGCGCGCCGCTGGCGATCGAGGGACTGATGGCGTTCTTCCTGGAGGCCACCTTCGTCGGCATGATGGTATTCGGCTGGGATCGGCTGAACCGGGGACAGCATCTGGTTGTGACCTTCTTGGTGGCGCTGGGGGCGAATCTGTCGGCGCTGTGGATCCTGATCGCCAACAGCTTCATGCAGTCGCCGGAAGGGGCGACGTTCAACCCCACCACCATGCGGATGGAGCTGAGCAGCTTTGCCCAGCTGATCTTCAGCCACGACGCCCAGGCTAAGTTCGTGCACACCAGCATCGCCGGCTATGTCACCGGTGCGGTGTTCGTGACCGGCATCAGCGCCTGGTACCTGCTGAAAGGCCGTCATGTCGAGCTGGCCCGGCGGTCGCTCCGCATGGCCGTGCTGTTCGGCGTGCTAGNNGTGATCACCCTGGGCGACGCGCTGGGCTTCGTAGGGGGGCTCGCGCAGCCGACCAAGCTGGCCGCGATGGAGGGTCTGTGGAAGAGCGAGCCGGCACCGATGCCGTTCAACCTGATCGCGTTTCCCGACCAGAAAGAGCAGATGAACCACCGCCAGCTCCAGGTTCCCGGCGCACTCTCGCTGCTGGTCACCCACTCGCTCGATGGCACCGTGCCAGGGGTGGACCAGCTCGAGCTGCAGGCTGCCCAGCGCATCAGAGACGGCATTCCCGCCGTCGAGGCCCTGCAGACGCTTTCGAGCAGGCCAGGCGATGCCGTGGCGCTCGCCCAGTTCCGCGCACACGAGAAGGATCTTGGCTACGGCTTCCTGGTGCAGCGTTATGCGCCGGACGTGTCCAAGGCCACGGGCGCGCAGATCGGCAACGCCGCGCGCGATTCGATACCCGAGGTGGCGCCGATATTCTGGTCATTCCGGCTGATGGTGGCCATGGGGCTGTCGATGCTGGCGTTCTTCGTGCTGGCGGTGATCTACAGTCTGCGCAACGACATCGAGCGTCAGCGCTGGTTCCTGAAGCTTGCCGTGTGGATGATCCCCGTGCCGTTCCTGGCCTGCGAGGTGGGCTGGCTGGTCGCCGAGCTGGGGCGCCAGCCATGGACGGTGTACGGCGTGCTGCCGACTTGGATGTCCGCCTCCACCCACAGCCTCGGCTACATGATCTTCTCGCTAATCGGTTTTGTGGGCCTGTACACCGTGTTCATCATCGCCGAGATGTATCTGATGTTACGCGCGATTCGCAAGGGTCCGGATCATCAACCTCACGGTGATGATGACGATCCGCGTGATGACGCCACTTTGTTCAACGACAACTCGAACAGCGGCCGGCTGGCTGGTTACGCGGAGGGTTGATCCATGGACACGTATGCCGTATTCCAAATCATCTGGTGGCTGCTGCTCGGCGTGCTGCTAAGCGGATTGGCGGTCATGGTGGGTATGGACATGGGCGTAGGCACGATTCTTCGCTATGTAGGTCGCACCGACCTGGAGCGCCGGGTGGCACTCAACATCATCGGCCCGCACTGGGAAGGCAACCAGGTGTGGTTCGTGCTCGGTGGCGGCGCGGTGTTTGCCGCCTTTCCGCTGATCTACGCCACCGCCTTTTCGGGGTTCTACGTGGTGATGATGCTGCTGCTTTGGAGCATGATCATGCGGCCGCTCGGCTTCGAGTATCGCAGCAAGTTGCCGTCGGTGGCCTGGCGCAATACCTGGGATTGGGCCCTGTTCATCAGCGGCCTGGTGCCGATGGTGGTGTTCGGCGCGGCATTCGGCAATCTGTTCGAGGGTGTGCCGTTCCACTTCAGCTGGAATCTCACCTCGACCTATACCGGTTCGTTCCTGGACCTGCTCAATCCGTTTGCGATCTTGTGCGGCTTGTTGTCGGCGTCGCTGTCGGTCTTCATGGGTTCGGTGACGGTGATGAATGGCGCCGAGGGTGCGATCTACGACCGCGCACGCAGCCTGGCACGCATCGCCTCGGTGCTGGCGATCATGTTGTTTGCCGTCGGTGGTTTCTGGGTACATGGCATGCAGGGTTATGCTTTGACCAGCAGCCCGGGCGCAGGCATTGCACAGACCCCGTTGCAGCAGGATGTGGCCTTGACCGACGGTGCCTGGTTCACCAACTTCCACGCCCACGGGCTGCTGTGGCTGCTGCCCGTGCTGGGCTTCGCCGGCATGCTGCTCGGTTTGCTGTCTGCGGTTGCAAGGCGCTCGCACCTGGCTTGGTGGCTGGGCGCGGTGGCTTGGATCGGCGTCATCGGCACGGCGGGTGTCGCGCTGTTCCCGTTTCTGCTGCCCTCAAGCAGCGCACCCGCGCAGAGCCTGACGGTCTGGAACTCCAGCTCCAGCCAGCTCACCCTGACCTGGATGGTGGGCTTTGCGGTGGTCTTCGTGCCGTTGATCCTGTGGTACACCAGCTGGGCATTCTATGTGATGCGCGGGAAGGTCAAGGCCGAGCACGTAGCCGCTGACAAACACGCTTACTGAGGGCCGACCATGAAAACCTTTCTGCTGTTCGTTCTGTTCATGCTGATCGCCGTGGCAGTGATCCTGCTGGCGATCGTACTCGGTGATTCCGGTGCCTGGTATTTCGCCTGGCTAGTGGGCACCGCCATGATTGTGCTGATCACCGCTGCCGGTGGCGCGCTGCTGGACACCCAGGAAGAGCGCGCGGCCATGGAGGCGAATGCCAAGGCCCACCGCCTCTGAGCCCGTGTCAACGGCGCCGGCGTCGCGCCGGTTCCGCGTTGTGTAACACGCCATGACTGTTTCGACATCTTCCTGGCTGCATCAGCAGTCGCACCCCGTGCGGCGGCTCCTGGCATTCGGCATTGCCGCTGGCGCCGCGCAAGCCGCGCTGGTGTGCATCGGCGCGTGGTTGGTGGCGCACGTACTGACTGCGGCGATTTTTGCCGGACGTAGCCTCGATGCGCTGTGGCCTGCGGTAGCCGGCTTGCCGGTCCTTGCGGTGGCCCGCTTCATGCTCAGCTTGCTGCAGCGGCGTTGCACGTTCCAGGCAGGTGCGCAGGTGAGCGACCGCGTGCGAATCGCGCTGGAGCGACGGTTGCGCCAACGCGGTCCGAGCTGGGCGGCGCAGCAAACCAGCGGCGATGTCGTCACCCAGCTCGTCGATGGTGTCAACGCCCTGGTTCCGTACTACGCGGGCTACCTGCCGCAGGTGGCGCTGACGGCCGCGATTCCCGCTGTGATCGTGCTCGCAGTGCTAATGGCCGATCCTTGGTCCGCCCTGATCCTGCTGCTCACCGCACCCTTAATTCCACTTTTCATGGTACTCGTCGGGGATGCTGCGGAACGTGCAAGCGAGCGTCGCTGGTCCCGTTTGCGGCGTATGGGTGCACGTTTCATGGACGCGCTGTCGGGATTGACGACCTTGCGACTGTGTCGTGCGGCAGCGCGCGAGCAAGCGTTGCTGGCCGCAACGGGCCAAGCCTATCGGCGCGAGACCATGGCCGTATTGCGCATCGCCTTCCTCTCCGCCCTGGTGCTGGAGTTTTTCGCCACGCTCAGTATTGCGGTGCTGGCCGTGTTGATCGGCTTTCGGCTGATGTGGGGCACCCTGGGCTTCGAGCAGGGTCTGTTCGTGCTGCTGGTGGCGCCGGAGCTGTTCCTGCCGCTACGCACGCTTGGCGCGCAGCGGCATAAGCGAATGGACGCCGCGGCAGCGGCGCAAGACCTGATCGAACTACTTGCCAAGCCGCCGGATGAAGAGGTCCCCGCAACCGGCGCACCGACCGCGCCCGGTATCTTCGCGGCGCATCGGATCGCGATCACGTTCGACCAGATCAGTTTCAGCTACGAGGCGCAGCGCGAAGTGCTGCACGATCTTGACCTCTGCGTCGAGGCAGGGACACGCTTGACCCTGGTCGGCAGCAGCGGCAGCGGCAAGAGCACGCTGTTCAACCTGCTGATGGGGTTCGTCACACCACTCAGCGGAAGGATCCTGGTCAATGGGGAGGATTTAGCCTCGCTCGAGCTGAGTTCGTGGCGCCGGCACATCGGCTGGATATCGCAGCGAGCGCATATTTTTCACGGCAGCTTGCGCGACAACCTGCTGATCGCCGCCCCAACGGCCGACGAAATGCAGCTCAAGCGTGCGCTGCGCGCGACAGCTCTGCTGCCGGTGATTGCACGGCTGCCGCAAGGGCTGGACACGCCGCTAGGCGAACATGGCCACGGGCTCTCGGGCGGCGAACGCCAGCGCGTCGCGATCGCGCGCGCGCTGGTCAATCGCCCGTCGATACTGCTCGCCGACGAGCCGACCGGAAATCTCGATTCGACCAACTCGGCCGAGATAANNGCTGTTGCTGGACGAGCCGACCCAGCATCTCGATGCCGCCACCGCGGCCGCCATCGACCAGGCCGTCGGCAGGCTGGCCGAGGGCCGCACGGTGATCCGCATCGCGCATCGTCTGGATACCATCGCCGCCGATGAGCGGGTCGCCGTGATCGCGGACGGACAGATCATCGAAGTCGGCGTGGCCGGGGTACTGCGCGCAACGCACGGCGCCTTTGCCCGGTTGCTGCATGCGGATCGTGCCGCATGAGCGGCAGCTTGCGCGCCGCCCCGTCTGTGCCTGCCGGTACGCTCGACGTGTTGCGTCGCCTGTTTGGCTTGATGCGTCCCGAGCGCGCGTGGATGTCTCTCGGGCTGGCCCTCGCCTTGCTCAGCACGCTGTCGGGAATCGGCCTGCTCGCGGTCTCCGGCTATTTCATTACCAGTATGGCGCTGGCCGGGGCCGGCGGCGCAGCGATCAACTACTACACGCCCGCCGCGCTGATCAGGCTGTTCGCGATTCTGCGTACCGGCGGACGCTATGCCGAACGGCTGGTCACCCATGATGCGACGCTGCGGCTGCTGGCGCGCCTGCGTGTGTGGCTGTTCGGGCGGCTGGTGCCGCTGGCGCCAGCCGGTTTGGGATCGCTGCGCAGCGCCGAACTGTTTTCTCGCCTGCGCCCCGATGTCGACGCACTGGAGCACACCTACCTCGGCGTCCTACTGCCGTTGCCGGTTGCCGCGGTGGTCATGCTGGTGGTACTGGCCATGACGCTGATCTATCTACCGGTGCTGAGCGTGCCGTTGCTGCTGTTGTTTGGCTGCGCCGCCGTGCTGTTGCCGGGCTGGACGTTGCGCCGGGGCGCGGGGCCAGGCGCCACCGCGGCGGCTTGCAGCGAGGCGATGCGTTCGCTTGCGTCCGACGCGTTGCGCGGGCGCGCCGAGCTCTCGTTATATGGCGCCGAAGAGGCCCATGCCGAGCGGCTAGCCGCGGAGTCAGCCCGGCAGTACCAAGCGCAGCGTCAGATGGATCGACTGCAGGCGCTGGGCGGTGCCTGCGTCACGCTCAGTGCGCAGCTGGCGACGGTTGCTGCATTGTTGCTTGGGCTGTCGGCCGTGCGCGGAGGCGCGCTCAGCGGCCCGGGTCTCACCATGCTGGTCTTGCTGATCCCGGCCGCGTTCGAGTCGATTGCACCGCTGCCCGAGGCCTGGGCACAGCTGGGCGCGACGCTCGCCTCCGCACGCCGCGTGTTCGCATTAGCCGACACCCCACCACCTGTGGTCGAACCGCAAGCGCCTTCGCCCTACACCAGCCGGCATGACCTGAGCCTGCGTGGATTGCGGCTGCGCTACCACGAGCACGGCCCCTGGGTACTCGACGGCGTCGACTTCGACCTGCCGCAAGGGCGCCGCGTTGCCCTGGTAGGTGCCTCAGGTGCCGGCAAGAGCAGCCTGATCGGTGCCTTGACGCGGCTCTATCCCTACCAGGGCTCGATCACGCTGGGTGGAATGCCACTCGATGCCTGGCATGGCGATGATGTCCGCGCGCAGATCGCGGTGGTCGAGCAGCGACCGTATCTGTTTGACGCGAGTCTCCGTGACAACCTGCGACTGGCTCGGCCCGACGCGTCGGAGGCCGAGATCGCCAAGGTGATCGAGCAGGCCCAACTGGGCGACTACGTGGCGAGTCTGCCGCACGGCCTGCGCACGTGGGTGGGCGAAGACGGCCTGCGTGTTTCCGGTGGCGAGGCGCGCCGCATCGCGATCGCGCGCGCTTTACTGACTGATCCGCCGATCCTTGTTCTGGATGAGCCGACCGAAGGGCTGGATGCGCGCACCATCGCCCAGCTTTACGAGGCCCTAGCAGCTGCCATGAGCGGGCGTAGTGTGCTGCTGATTACCCACCGACTGGGCGGCCTGGCGGAGCTGGTCGACGAGGTGGCGGTCATGCGGCAGGGGCGCATCGTCGAATGTGTCCCGGTCGCGACCTATTTGGACCGGCTGCGTGCAAAGGAGCCAGCCGGCGTACTGATGACGGGGGCTGCCTTTGGCGGCCGGCGCGCGCTCGATGAGTTCGAAGACGATCCGCTGCCACGCATCTGCTGAGTGAGTTCCTGGCGCGCGCGTTCCATCGAATCGTCAATTTGACGGACGTTACATAGTAAGGAATCAAGGAGACAGTCCTGGTCACTCGCATCGTTGAGCCGTCAAAGCTTCGCAAGCCGCGGCAGCCGACCGCTGTAGTCTCACCGTGGAACGACGGGGCGCTGAATCGCAACTCAGCCGATTTGGCGTGGCGCGTTCAGAGGAGCCGCAGAGCGCTTTATTTTCCGACTCTTAGTCTCCCCGCGTTGCCTGCCACAATGCGCGAAGACTGGCTCGCCATTGAACAAGATAGCAACCACCAGCTAGCGCGCACGGGGCGCTGTGTGGGCAGACAGTGATGGTTCTCGCAGCTCCGCTGAGTGCAGCAGACTACCCCGCGCAGTGGCAACGCGTCGCCCAGACCAGCGACGGACTCGAGTATCGCATCCGGCCCATCCGGCTTGAAGACGCGGAACACGATAAGGCCTTCATCATGCATCTCAGCGAGGAATCCCGGTACAAACGCTTGATGGGTTCTATACGGGAACCCTCCCCGCAGCTGATCGAGCGATTCGTCCACATCGACTACCAACACAACATGGCGTTCGTGGCCGTCATCGATGACTCCGGCGCGGAACAAATCATTGGGGTCGCCCGATACGCCTGCGGCCCTGATGAGGCCGACGCGGAATTCGCGGTTGCGGTTGCGGACGTATGGCAATCGCGCGGAGTCGGAATGGCGCTCATGCGTTTTCTGTTTGAATATGCACGCGCTCAGGGTCTTCGCCGCCTCTACGGGCTTATCCTCGCAAGCAATTTCCGCATGCTCGATTTCACCCGTAAACTCGAACTGAAACTTAGTAGTCTGCCGGGTGACTCCACGATTCTGGAGGCCGCCCGGGATCTCTAGTCAGAGTCCTCTGGTCTTGCGCAGCGCCGGCGTGACCGAAGCGGCGTCCGGCGATCGCTCACGGGTCCTGCCTCGGCCACTGTTGCAAAACTCGCAGCCCACGTCGCGTCATGACTTGGGTCCATCTGCTGAATGGGTTATTCAGAGCACTTGAGAACTTGAAACGGGCCAGGTCACAAGACAGGGCGGCCTGCGCGCGCGGCAACCAGCCCGCCGGCGTGCGGTAGCGTACCGACCGCCTAGTTGAGCGCGCCCAGAATTAGCGCGTTGCTAGGTTTAGGCGGGAATACCTATGTTGCGCGGCAAGAACGACCTGTTGGGATCCACCGTCAGCGCCGAGCACAAGGTGTACATCGATCAGCACGGCGAAGACATGCCGGAAATTCGCCATTGGCAGTGGCCGGCCAACGTCAAAAACGCAAAAAGCGGTCAAGCAGCGGGCGGAGTTGGAGACCGCGCATGACGGATGAGGTAAAGCTGCCGAACCGCGGCACCGTGACCGCCGTGCGCGGTAGTGTCGTCGATGTTCGTTTCGAGGGCCGCTTACCCTTGATTTCCTCGGTGCTGCACGCGGGGGCAAGTGGGCAGATCGTCATCGAGGTGATGACGCAGGTCGATGCCAAACACGTGCGCGGCATCGCACTGACCCCGACTCAGGGGGTATGCCGAGGCATGCCCGTCGAGGATACCGGCATGCCGCTGCGAGCGCCGGTGGGCAAGAACATCATTTCGCGCATGTTCGACGTGTTTGGTCGCGCAATCGACCGCCAGCCGGACCCAGCGGGTGTTGAATGGCGCAGCATCCATCGAGCACCCCCGCCGTTATCGGAACGATCAACCCGCTCAGAAGTCTTCGAGACCGGCATCAAGGCAATCGATGTATCGGTCCCGCTCGAGCGTGGCGGCAAGGCCGGCTTGTTTGGCGGAGCCGGAGTGGGCAAGACCGTGCTCCTCACCGAAATGATCCACAACATGATCGGCCATCGGCAAGGCGTCAGCATTTTCTGCGGTATCGGCGAGCGCTGCCGCGAAGGGGAAGAGCTGTACCGTGACATGAAAGCCGCCGGCGTGCTCAAAGACATGGTCATGGTATTTGGGCAAATGAACGAGCCTCCCGGTAGCCGCTTTCGCGTCGGCCAAACGGCACTGACGATGGCTGAGTACTTTCGAGACGATGAGCACCGGGACGTGCTGTTGTTGATCGACAACATATTCCGGTTCATCCAGGCCGGCATGGAAGTGTCGGGGCTGATGGGGCAAATGCCCTCTCAGTTGGGTTATCAACCGACCATGAGTACGGAACTATCCGCCCTGGAGGAGCGCATCGCCAACACCGCTGCGGGTGCGATCACCTCCATTCAAGCCGTTTACGTGCCGGCAGATGATTTGACCGATCCGGCAGCCGTACACGTGTTTTCGCATCTGTCAGCTTCCATCGTGTTATCGCGCAAACGGGCAAGCGAAGGGTTGTATCCCGCGATCGATCTGTTGCAATCCAGTTCTAAGATGGCGACACCCGGCATTGTCGGCAACCGGCACTATGCGGTGGCGCAACAGATCCGCCGCACCTTGGCTCAGTACGAGGACCTCAAGGATGTGATCGCGATGCTGGGTCTCGAGCAGCTCTCGCCGGAGGATCGTAAGGCGGTCGCTCGCGCGCGTCGTTTGGAGCGGTTTCTGACGCAACCCTTCTTTGCGACGGAGCAATTCACGGGCATCAAAGGCAAGTTGGTGAGCTTGGGCGACTCGCTCGATGGCTGCGAGCGAATCCTTGCCGATGAATTCAAGGATTATCCGGAAAGTGCTCTGTACATGATCGGCGCAATCGGCGAGGCGCGCCAACGGAACGCGACACCAGAGCGCCTGAGCGCGACAGCCCATGAATCTTAAGGTTCTTCTCCCGTTTCGGATCTTCCTCGACTTGAAGCGAGTTTCTCGCATCGTCGCCGAGACTCGCGAAGGATCGTTTGGACTACTCCCTCACCGGCTCGATTGCGTCGCGGCGCTGGTGCCGGGCGTTCTGGCGTATACGCTGGGCGATGACACTGCCTATCTCGCGGTGGATCAAGGAGTGCTGGTCAAAAGTGGCGCGGATGTCATGGTATCGGTCCGACAAGCCATCCAAGGCACGACCTTGAGCGAACTACACGAGACTGTAAAGCGTGAATATTTATCGCTCGATCGCCAGGAGCGCGACGTTCGCGCAGCCGTTGCCAGAATGGAAAGTGCCCTCCTCGGTCGATTTGCGGAATTCCAACATGGGCGATAGTGAGCCAACGTTCAGCCGGACAATCGAGATCAAAGCTGCTCGAAAGCTAAAGGCTCAGCGTGCGGGCACCCAACGCCCGTGGTTCGGTCTTGGCATGTTCGGTGTGATCGGTTGGTCAGTGACGGTGCCAACATTGCTCGGTGCGATGCTCGGACTCTGGCTGGATCAGCATCATCCGGGTGCTCGTTCTTGGACTCTCGCCTTACTGGTCGCAGGGCTCATTCTGGGGTGTGCCAACGCGTGGCATTGGATTTCAGATCAAAACGCGGCCATTCACCAGGAGCCCACCGATGACCCCTAGGGCAATCGAGACGACGGGTGTGGCGTTTAT
>PMHN01000311.1 GCA_003156695.1 Gammaproteobacteria bacterium | reverse complement strand
CGAGCGCGAGCGGGTGGTGTTCGAGCAGATGCGCGCCCGCCACGTGGACGGCTTCGTGCTGGCCACGGCGCATCTGCGCAGCCCGCTGCTGGCCGAGGCGGCCCGGGCCGAGATTCCGGTCGTGCTGATGAACCGGCTGGTCGAGGACTACAGCATCCCGTCCGTCTCCGTCGACAACGAGCGCGGCGTCCGGATGGCCGTCAACCATCTGGCCGCGCTCGGGCACCGCCGGATCGCGCACATCGCGGGCCCGGAGGACCTGTCCACCGGGCGCAGCCGCTATCAGGGATTCGTCGCCGCCATGGCGGCCTGCGGGCTGCCGGTCGATCCCGGCCTGGTCGTCTTCGCCGGGCGGTTCTCCCTGGAGGAGGGCCAGCGGTGCTGCCGCGAGCTGCTGGAGCTGCCGGAGCCGTGCACGGCCGTGGCGGCCGGCAATGACATGCTCGCGCTCGGCTGCTACGCCGCGCTGGACGCGGCGGGGCTGAGCTGCCCGCGGGACCTGTCGGTCGTCGGCTTCAACGACATGCCGTTCATCGACCTGCTCAAGCCGCCGCTGACCACGATCAGGTTCCCGCACTACCAGGTGGGGACGGAGGCGGCGCAGCTGCTGCTGGAGTTCCCGCAAGCGGGGCGCGCCCACTCGCTCTACGTCGTCGATCCGCTCGGCAACCTCATGATGAGCTACGATGCGCGACGCAATCCGCACGGCCTGCTCGAAGATCTGAAGAAATTGCTGCGGCTGTCGCATATTGGTTGATGGGCCTGTTGGGCTGATATGGCGAAGGGGAGCATTGCAACCATGCCGGTTGCCCGCTGGATGCGCCGCTTAAGCATCGGCGGCGTGCTGCTGTGCTTCGCGGTGGTGGTGCTGGGCGGCTACGTGCGCCTGAGCGCCGCGGGGCTCGGATGTCCCGACTGGCCCGGCTGCTACGGACATGTCACTCCCATCGGCGCCGCGCACAGCGCCGCAACCGACGCCGCCTACGCCGCCCGCCCGCTCGTGCCCGGTAAGGCGTGGCGCGAGATGCTGCATCGCTACGCAGCCGGCGCGCTCGGGCTCGTGATCCTCGCAATTACCGCGCTCGCCATCAGCGCACGCCGTATGCGTCTGGTTGGCGTGCTGTTCGCTCTCGCGCTTTTCGCTACGGTGATCGTGCAGGCCATTCTCGGCATGCTGACCGTCACCTGGCAGTTGAAGCCCCTGATCGTGACGCTGCACCTGCTGTTCGGCATGACCACGCTCGCGCTGCTGTGGTGGCTCATGCTGTCGCTGCCATTAAGCTCGTGGGGCGATGCCTCGCTGCGAGGCGCCGGGCGCGCCGTGCAGGGCGGGGGTGCCTCCGCCCTCAATAGTGCCCGGCAGCTGGCGGTCGTGGGGCTGATCGCGCTCATCGTGCAGATCGCGCTCGGTGGCTGGACGAGCAGCAACTACGCCGCCGTCGCCTGTCCGGATTTCCCGACCTGCCAGCACGCCTGGTGGCCGCACAGCGACTACCGCAACGCCTTCGTGCTGTGGCGGGGATTGAACATCGACTACGAGGGCGGCGTGCTCGCCAACCCGGCGCGCGTCGCCATCCATCTCACGCATCGCTTGGGCGCGCTCGTGGCGAGCATCGCTCTCATCCTCGCCGCGGTGTTTGTCCTGCGGCAACGCGGACTCTCCAAGGCGCGCCCGCGCGCCTGGGCGCTGTTGGCAGCGCTCGCCCTGCAGCTCCTCATCGGCATTTCGATGGTGGTCAAGGGCTTCCCGCTGTGGCTGGCCACCGCGCACACCGCGGGCGCGGCGCTGCTGCTGCTGGCGACGCTGGCGCTGCTGCGCTCGCTGAGCGCGCGGTAGGGCGGCTTCGGGGCGGCGATCGATCTGCTAGGCTGCGCATCCCCAACTGACCGGTCTTCCCGTTCCGACGTGGCGATGACATCGCATTACGCACCCGCCGCGCCGCCGGTCTGGCGCCGCTACCTCGAGCTCACCAAGCCCAAGGTTGTAGCGCTCATCACCTTCACCGCGATCGTCGGCACGCTGCTCGCCAGCCCCGGCCTGCCGCCGCTGCATGCGCTCGTGTGGGGCAACCTCGGCATTGCGCTCGCCGCGGCGTGTGCCGCCACCATCAACCACGTGCTCGACCGCCGCATTGACGAGCAGATGGCGCGCACCCGTGCGCGACCCTTGCCGAGCGGCACTCTCACGGAAGCGCACGCGCTCATGTTCGCGGCCGTGCTCGGTGTAACCGCGATGGCGATCCTCGCGTTCCTCGTGAACCTCCTCACCGCGGTACTCACCTTCGCGTCCCTGATCGGTTACGCGGTCATCTACACGCTGTGGCTCAAGCGCGCGACCTCGCAGAACATCGTCATCGGCGGNNGCCGCATTTCTGGGCGCTGGCGATCGCGCGCCGCGATGACTACGCGCGCGCCGGCATTCCCATGTTGCCGGTGACGCACGGGGTTGCGCACACGCGCCTGCAGCTGCTCCTGTACACGGTGCTGCTGACCCTGGTCACGCTCATGCCGTTCCTCACGCACATGAGCGGTCTTTTGTACCTGGTTGCGGCGCTGGGTCTCAACGCCGGGTTTCTGTACTACGCGCTGGCGCTGAAGATCACCGCGCGTGAAGAACTGCCGATGCGGGTATTTCACTTCTCTGTCACATACCTCATGTGGTTGTTCGCGGCGCTGCTGGTGGACCACTACCTGCCAATGTTGCGGGGCAGCGCGTAACTGTTAAATCGGTTACGGCTGTGCCCCCGCTTGCGGTTGAAATCCCTTGATCTCAAGCAGACGATGTTGTCAGGCGCAAGAACAACAACGGTCCGGCGTGCGCTGCACGTCGACTGCATGGAGAAACTCATGAGCGTCAAGAAGCAGAGAATTCTGACGGTGGTGGCAGCGGGTATCACGACTGCGATGTCCGCAGGCGCGTGGGGCCAAGGCCTGCCAGGCGCGGCCGTCNNTAGGCGGGAGCGCCGTGGAAATCACGTTTGACGAGGTCGCGGTAACCACCAACCTCAATCCTGCCGGCGTGACTTTCGGCTTCGAGATCGCCACAAGCAACGATCCGAGTTCGCTCTCGGCAGATGTGCCGGGCTGGTCGCTCCCCAACGACCTCAGCGCGCTCATGACCTCGGTCGAGGGATGTAATCGGTTCGTCACCGGTGAACTCTGCGGCGTGGCGACCGGCACGGCCTCCCGGAGTACGGGCCTCGGCAGTACCCTGACCTTCACCGACCTCGGCACCTCGGTGGTAACGGGGGGCGGCGCTGTGACGAACCTCATCGGCGTCTTCACGAACGCGAGTTCGTTGACCGACCCGTCGGTGGTCGTAACGGATGACGGCGTGACCGCCGCCTTCATCGGCATCGGGCCGGCCGGCACCGCGAGCGGCGGTCTGGCGGTCGCCTGCGCGGTGGAGGCGCTGATGGCCGAGCGCGTGCGCCGCATCGTGCTGGTGCG
>PMHN01000016.1:267-4143 GCA_003156695.1 Gammaproteobacteria bacterium | reverse complement strand
CGCGCTTCGACGAGGAAGCCAACATCGAGCTTTCCAACCGCCTGCAGGAAGCGGGCGCACACGTCATGTACGGGGTCGTGGGCTACAAGACCCACGCCAAACTCACCCTCGTCGTGCGCCGCGAGCCCGGTGGCATCCGCCGCTACTGTCACCTCGGGACCGGCAACTACCACCCACGCACGGCGCGCGTGTACACCGACTACGGACTCTTAACCTCCGATGACGAAATCGGGCACGACGTGCATGAGCTGTTCCTGCAGCTCACGAGTCTCACGCAGACCCCGAAGCTCGCACGCCTCACGCAGTCGCCTTTCGGCATGCACGAGATGNNACGCATCATCGCCAAGATGAACGCGCTGGTGGAGCCGCTGTGCATCGAGGCGCTGTACCGCGCTTCCTGCGCGGGCGTAAAAGTCGATCTCATTATCCGCGGCGTATGCGCGCTCAAGCCCGCGGTGCCGGGGGTATCGGAGAACATCGCGGTGCGCTCGATCGTCGGGCGTTTTCTGGAGCACTCGCGGGTGGCTTATTTCGAGAACGGCGGCGAGCCGGAGCTCTTCTGCGCCAGTGCTGACTGGATGGAGCGCAATTTCTTCCGCCGCGTGGAAGTGGCCTTCCCGATCCGCGCCCCCGAACTCGTCGAGCGCATCCTGCGCGACCTCGACGCGTGCCTGAAGGACGACTGCCAGGCGTGGACGTTAAAGCCCGACGGCAGCTACCAGCGACTGAGCCCCCCGGCGGGAGCCAAGGCGTTCAACGCGCAGTCGGAGCTGCTGGGGGTGTATGCCGCCGGGGCGCTCGCGGCGCCCGGGNNTCATCACGCGTCTAGCGATTAAAGCACCAGCAGCTTGGCGGCAAAGAAATACAACAGTGTCTGAACGAAGAACAGACTTAGTATCATCGCCCCGCTAGCAGCGAACCCGAATGCGCCGAGAAGGAGCATCACCATCAGTGTTGCCCCTACGGCGAGCACGATCACAAACATCCAAACGCCCAGGCGACTGGACGTAGCTAACCTCCGAGAATGGACAACGGACATTACATACGGAAATAGAGGTGGGATCGCAATACATACGATCCGTAGGCCAGCGTACATTCCCCAGTACCGGAACCCGGTGAAGTCAACGCTGGCCAGATATAGAGAGTACGGTCGCAGTGGCGGCTAGCACGTGGGCGACCAAGAGCACGCCTTTGTTGAATGTGAGCTGCTGGAGCGCTAAAGGAGGGCTCTTTTGTGCGGCTGCCATATTACCGGCGTCGATGGTAGGTGAACGGCCCGCTGGCAATCTCAGCGGGCATCGCGGCATTCTGCATCACAAATGTCGCAACAGGTTCCAGCTCACCGCCGCAGAGCACCGGGCTTTGAGGTCGCAGTTTGCGACCTCAAAAACCACCCCTACCGGGCGCGGCGGGCGGCGCTACCTCCCCGATGCCTTCACCGAGCACGGCGCCANNTCCTGAGGGACGCTAACTAACGCGCTCGGGTCAGGACTCGCAGTCGAAAGCCGCTGGCGCGCAGGTAGTCCACTTCCTGCTGCAGATCCGCCGTGGTCAACGGATGCTCCCTGAGCCAGCGTGCCGGGAACCGTACATCGAGCGAGCGCGGCGTGGCGGTGAGCGTAATCGGCGGCAGCGCGGTGGAGCTGCGGCCGCGATGTAACAGTACCGCCAGGCGCAACAACACGATCAGGTGCAGGGCGCTGCGATCCCACGGCGGCACCAGTTCCTCGACGCCCTCGAGCGTGAGCTTTCTGCGATGCGCGCCGACCAGGCGCGCGAGCAGGCGCTGCTCCTCACGCGGGAAGCCCGGCATGTCGGCGTTTTCCAGCAGGTAAGCGCCGTGGCGGTGATACCCGCTGTGCGAGACATCGAGACCGATCTCGTGCAGCCGTGCCGCCCACTTCAGTGATTTCTCCGCCAGCGCATCCTCGAGGCGCCACGCCTCGCGGGTCTGCCACAGGAACTTCAGCACCGATGCCTCGACGCGGTCGGCCTGTCCGCGATCGACATGGTAGCGCTGCTGCATGGCGCGCACCGTGCGGTCGCGCGCATCCTCGTGCCGGAAGCGGCCGAGCATGTCGTACAGGAGTCCCTCGCGCATCGCCCCATCCGCGATGCGCATTTCCTTCACTCCCAGCACGCTGAACACTTCCGCGAGGATCGCCAGCCCCCCGGGAAATACGGGCCGGCGGTCTTCCGTGATCGGTTCGAGCGCTAGCTCGCGGGTGTGGCCGGCATCCACGCAGTACTCGATCGCGCGGTTGATGCCGGCCGGCGTGATGGCGTGCGCCTGCGGATCGAGCGCATGAATGACTTCGCCGATCGCCCGTACGGTGCCGGAGCTGCCGGCGGAGCGCACCCAGCCGCGGCGGCGGAAAGCCACCTGCACGGGCTCCAGTTCCAGCCGCGCGGCGAGACGTGCGCGCTCGAAGCGTCGCGCGGAGATCTTGCCGTCGCGGAAGAAGCGCTCGCTCAAGGATACGCACCCCATCTGCAGGCTCTCGAGTTCCATCGGCGCCAGGCCCTCGCCGATGACGAGTTCCGTGCTGCCGCCGCCGATGTCGACCACCAGGCGCTTGCCCGGCTCACCCGGCATGGTGTGCGCGACGCCCAGGTAAATAAGGCGCGCCTCTTCCATGCCGGCGATGATTTCGATCGGGTGCCCGAGAGCTGCGCGCGCGCGCTCGAGAAACGCCTGCTTACGGTGCGCGACACGCAGCGCGTTGGTGCCCACCACCCGCACGCTGCGGGCGCGCATGTCGCGCAGGCGCTGGCCGAAGCGCTTGAGGCAGGCGAGTGCCCGCGCCGCCACGTCCTTGTCGATGCGGCCGTTCTCGGCGACCCCGGCCGCGAGCCGCACCATCTCACGCAGGCGATCGATGATGACGAGCTGGCCGTGCGAGTAGCGCGCGACGACCATGTGAAAGCTGTTCGATCCCAGATCAACAGCGGCGAGGACGTCGGGGACGGGTCGGGGTGCCGGGCTGTTGCGTGCCTCCGTGGCAACGCGGACGAGAGCGGCAGGGCTCACTCGAGCCTACGAGCGCGTCAGACCGAGAATGACGAGCCGCACCCGCAAGTGGTCGAAGCCTGGGGATTGCGAATCACGAATTGGGCGCCGTCGAGCCCCTCCCGGTAATCGATTTCCGCCCCCGCCAGATACTGCACGCTCATGGGATCCACGAGCAGCTTCACGCCGAGATTCTCAACGCAGGTGTCGCCGTCGCCGATCTGCTCGTCGAACTCGAAGCCGTAGGAAAGCCCGGAGCAGCCGCCGCCCTGGACGAAGACGCGCAGCATAAGCTTAGGGTTACCTTCGCCCTCGATGAGAGTACCGACCTTTTTGGCAGCGGCATCGGTCAGTACGAGCGTCGGCGCTGATGCTTCGATAGTTTCCATTTCGTTCGCCTCGGCGTAAAAATACGCTTTCCAGACAAGAGTTTAGGGCTCCGAAGGCCCCTCGTCAAAAAGCAGCACCCACCTTGACCTCTACCTTGGCTGCCTTGGCTGCNNATTTCAATGACCCCATAGTAAACATCGCCGTGAACGCGTGCGTTGGGTCCCAGCACAGCGCGGCCACGCGCATGAATGGGACCGGTCACCGTTCCGTCGAGAATAACATTCGTGGCGCTGACCGCGCCGTCGATGCGGCCGCCTTCGCTCACGGACAAGGTCGAGTCCGAGCTCGGATCTGCGCGCACGTCGCCCGAGATCCGCCCCGCAAGATGCAGGCCGCCTGCGAACTCAAAGTCGCCCTTCAAATGCGCTGTCCTGCCGATGAGCGTGTCGATCTCGTGATCCTTAGGAGGCATCAACATTCCACATGAAGGTCTGCGACAGCGGCGCAATGCCCTTGCGGTTCGAGCGCACTTCGAT
>PMHN01000016.1:0-223 GCA_003156695.1 Gammaproteobacteria bacterium | reverse complement strand
TGAGCGCGGCAAGCCCGAGGCTCTCCTCGCGACCTTGCGCCTCGCCTTCGAGCTGCAGGACCGCAGAGCCGTTGACGATGTCGTCGGCGCGCACCGAGCGCACGAGAGTCAGATGCACCCGAAAGCGGGCCGGCTCGGCCGTGGTGCCGATGCGCAATTGTTGAATGCTGACGCCGAGCCCCGCGGTCGCGGTTTGTGTGCCGACACCGCGATAGAAGGCCAG
>PMHN01000333.1 GCA_003156695.1 Gammaproteobacteria bacterium | reverse complement strand
GGCGTCGCGTACCGCGACACCACGACCAACCTGTGGAACGTGCTGGCGCGTTACGAGTGTCAGACCGACTTCAACAACGCCCCAATTACAGGCAGCGACAGTCGCAGCCAGATCGTTTCGGTGAGCGCCGACTACCATCCGGTGCGCGCCTGGGAATTTGAGGGTCAGGTAGCCGCCAAGGCGGTACACGAACTGCTGGCGCAGACGCCGTCCGACTACAGCGCGGTACTGGTCGCGGCCAGAGCCACGTGGGATTTCAACCCGCGATGGGATGTAGGCCTCTTGGGCTCGACGACCACCGGCGGCGGCACGAGTGACCAGGGGGTCGCCGCCGAGCTGGGCTACCGGGTAATTGACAACTTGTGGCTCTCGGGAGGCGCCATCGCGGGGCGCTATGCCGACGCGGAACTCTTCAGCACCAACTCCTCCTGGCGCGGCGTTTACCTGCGGGTGCGCTTCAAGTTCGACGAAAACACGTTCCGCGCGGCCGACCCACAGACCAACCGCTTGCTCGACAGCGCAGCGACGAGTTCACGAGAATGAGCACGCACCACCAAGGCCGCCGCTGGGGTTACGCTCTTGCCCTGAGCCTCCTGGTGTCAGTGATGGGCATCGCCAGCGCGCGCGCCGACGACGCCGACAATCCCCCGACAGAGGCTGCGCAGCCAGCCCGCCAGCCCGGGCGTCCGGACGACTCACGCGTACGCGAACCCGGCACGCTCGTCGACCTGCAGCGGCGCCTTGATGCAATCACCGCCGCCGGCCCCTCTGAGTGCCTGCCTGCGTACGCGGCGCACAAGGCGCAGGCGTGGCTGAATTTCGGCCGCTACGCCGCAGCCGAGCAGCTGCCAGCGGCGGCCCAGGCAGCGCTGATGAAAAATGCCGGCGGGATTGTCGCGAGCCTGGAGCAACACGGCGAGTCCACACCGGATACGCCGGAGTTACCGGGGGCGCGCCATGTGCGTGATGATTTGTGGCAGGCGATCGCCGCCGTGAAACGCGACTCAAGATTCTGCGCAGNNGCCGGCGGCTGGCGTCATGCCGACCCCTATGTGCGCATCGCGGAAGACTACTGCAGCACCGCGATTGCAATGCAGCCAGCGGCGCCCGCCGTCGTGCCAGCACAGACGCTCACCGTAAAGCCCGCCACGCCCGTTGCCGTGCCGCCGCCGCCGCCGCCGCCGCCGCCGCCGCCGCGCACTGATCTTTCAATGAGTGTCGTGTTTCCTCACAATCGCGCCATGCGTGTGGACATACGCCCGCCCGGACGCGCCGAGCTGCGGCGGTTTAGCAGCCGTATTAAGGCACTGCCCAAGGACGCGACCATCATGATCGTGGGCCACGCGGATCTCACCGGCCACCCGGACTACAACCTGCGGCTGAGCGAGCAGCGCGCCAGAAGCGTTGCGCGTGAGCTTAAGCTGCTGGGAGTCCCGCCAGCGCTGATCAGGCTGGGGGCCGAGGGCAGTTCAGAACCCCTCGTGCAGTGCACTGTCGACGAAAAAGTAGCCGAGCGGCGCCGCTATCTGGCTTGTCTCGAGCCAAACCGCCGGGTCGTCATTCACCTCGTCACCGAGGTACCCTAGAGGCTCGGCAAGCACACCGCACCCACCGGAGATACGCGATGCGTCAGAAGGCAGCCATCAACGCAACGGTCCAAATTACAAAAAACGGTCCTTATCAGGTTTCCGGTAACTTGCCAGTGACTAGGCAAACCATTGGCACCAATGCCGCCGGCGAGTCGGTCAAATGGGTGGCAGGCCCGGCGATCCCGACACCCGAGCAGTACACCCTGTGTCGCTGCGGGCAGAGCGCGAACAAGCCGTTCTGCGACGGTTCGCATACAAAAGCTGGCTTTGACGGCACCGAGACGGCCCGCCGCGAGCCCTATCTGAAGCAGGCCAAGGTGATGCGGGGACCGGCGATGTCCCTGACCGACGCGGAAGGCCTGTGCGCGTTCGCGCGCTTCTGCGATACGCACGGACAGGTGTGGAATCTTGTCAACCAGACCGACAACCCCGCGGCGCGCAAGCATTTCGTGACTGAAGTCGGCGACTGCCCGTCCGGACGGCTGGTGGCGTGGGACAACNNCCGACGTATGAACCCTCGATTGGGCTGATCGAAGACCCCGCCCAGGGGTGTTCGGGCCCCATCTGGTTAAGAGGCGGGGTTCAGGTCGTCGGAGCGGATGGTTTCAAATATGAAGTGCGAAACCGCGTAACCCTGTGCCGCTGCGGCGCGTCGCAGAACAAGCCCTTCTGTGATGGAGCCCACGCAGCGATCCATTTCAGCGACAAGCGGTAACTATCCGCCAACCCTAGCCATCAGCGACCTTCACGACCAGTTTGCCGAAGTTGTCTCCGCGCAGCATCCCGATGAGCCCGGCCGGAGCGCGCTCGAGTCCCTCCAGCACCTCCTCGCGGTACTTTACCTTCCCGTCGCGAACCCACCCGCTCATGTCGCGCAGGAAGTCCGCCTGCCGGTCGAGGTGCTCAAAGATAATGAACCCTTGTACCTTCATGCGCTTGACCAGCAACTGACGCAGCAACACCGGCACGTGATCGGGGCCGGCCGGCAAGCTCTTCAGGCTGTAGTAAGCGACCAGGCCGCACAGCGGCACGCGCGCGTGCACGTTGAGCAACGGCCACGCCGCTTCCATCACAGATCCGCCGACACTCTCGAAATACACATCAATGCCCTTGGGGCAGGCCCTCGCCAGCAACTGCGGGAAGTCCGGGGCGTGGTGATCGATGCACGCGTCGTAGCCGAGCGTCCGAACGGCGAACGCGCATTTCTCAGCGCCACCTGCGATGCCGACCGTGCGGCAACCTTTAAGTTTCGCGATCTGACCCACCACCGAACCGACCGCGCCAGTCGCTGCCGTGACTACGACGGTCTCACCGGACTTAGGTTGCCCGATATCCAGTAAACCCACGTAGGCGGTAAGCCCCGGCATCCCGAGCAACCCCAGCGCGTAGGAGGGACGGGGCATCGCGGCATCAAGCTTTGTGAGCGTGCTTGCGCTCTCTACGGCGTAGTCCTGCCAGCCACTGTTGGCCAGCACCAGATCCCCTGCCTTGAACCTGGCGTCATTGGATTGCACGACCCGCGAGACGGTCTGCCCGCACATCGTGTCTCCGAGTGCCAGCGGCTCGACGTACGAGGCGGCTTCGCTCATCCGCCCGCGCATGTACGGGTCGAGCGAAAGATACAAGGTACGCAGCAGCGCCTGACCGGCCCGCGGCGCCGGCGGCGGCTCCTTCACAGTTTTGAAATCCTCGGGTACCGGCGGGCCGTCCGGGCGGCGCGCCAGCAGGATTCGACGATTGACGACTGCACTCTCGCTCATGCTTTGGTTTCCTTGCGCGCAACGAACGACACAGTCTACCGCCGCCGGGTTCTTGCGGGACTACGGCCAAGGGGCGATTGGTTCGGCGTCAAAATCAGCATAACCTGTCATGCCGCCACGAGTTACCACCGTGCGCGCTCCCGGAGGTTGCATGACAAGCCTGGCTCGTAAAGCGATCGTGGTCACCGGCGCATTTGGTGCACTGGGCTCAGCAACTGCGCGTGCGGCGGTGAAGGCTGGCGGCCGGGTCGCACTGATCGATCGCGCCGCCAACGCCCCCCCGGGCCTGCTCGAAGCCTGCGGACCCGACGCTGTTGCTCTGGGCGGCGTGGATCTGAGCGTTGCAGCGGACGCTACCAGGGCCATCGATGCCGCCACTGATCACCTGCACGGCCTTGACGTATTGATCAACATCGCGGGTGCATTTCGCTGGCAGACAGTCGCTGACGGTGATTCGCAGCTCTGGGATCTCATGTATGCGATCAACCTCAAGACGGCCGTCAACGCCTCAAGAGCCGCACTGGCTCACATGCGCAAGAGCGGCACCGGTCGGATCATAAACATGGGCGCGAATGCCGCCCTGAAATCAGGCGCAGGCATGGGGCCATACGCGGCCTCCAAAGCAGGCGTGCATCGCTTGACGGAAAGTCTGGCGGAGGAAGTGAAGGGCTTCGGAATCACCGTCAACGCCATACTACCGTCGATCATTGATACACCAGCCAATCGTGCCGACATGCCGCAGGCGGACTTCACCAGGTGGGTAGCGCCGCAAGCGCTGGCCGATGTCATCCTCTTTCTTGCCTCGGACGAGGCATCTGCAGTGACCGGCGCGCTGCTGCCGGTGACGGGGAAAGTTTGACGTCGGCCGGANNAGAGGCGCTCAGGCGCCCTTGAAAACGGCGGCGCGCTTTTCACGGAACGCACTCACGCCCTCCACGAAATCAGCCGTGCGCCCCGCGTCACGTTGCTGCTCGCGTTCCTGTCCGAGCTGAGCTGCGAAATCCATGTCCAGTGCCGCCACGGCCAGTCGACGAATCATGCCGAGGGAGCGCGGCCCGTGGGCCAGCTGTTCCGCAAGCCTGAATGCGCAGGCGTCCAACTCGGCGTCCGGAACCATGCGGGTGATCAGCCCCCATTCCAGTGCCTTGGCGGCCGGCAGTCTCTCGCCCAACAGCATCAGTTCCATGGCACGCACGCGTCCAATGGCGCGCGCCAACAGGTAGGCGGCGCCGGCATCCGGCACCAGGCCGATAGCGCCGAAGGCCTGAAAAAAATAGGCGTTGTCAGCCGCCACGATGATATCGCCGCACAGGGCAATGGACGAGCCGACCCCCGCCGCCGCGCCGCGCACCGCAGTGACTACCGGCACTCTGCTGTTGCGTATGCGCATGATGAGCGGATTGACGTGGGTTTCGAGCGGCGATCCCAGATCGCGCTGTGGATCATCGAGGTTGATGCGGGTATCGACCAGATTTGCGCCGGAACAAAACGCGCGCCCCACACTGCCGATGAGCAGCGCCCGCGAATCCTGCTGCGCCGCATCCACCGCTTGCGACAGTTCCTCAGCCATCTGCAGCGAGACCGCGTTCAGCGATTTCGGATCGTTCAGCCGCACCACCGCCACCTGATTCTGAAGCTCATAGCTGATGCGCGTATAGGTCATGGAAGCATGTCTCCGTTACCGTGCTCATGCCCCCATAATATAGAGGAAGGAGTGCTCACCATGGCCGCAGACGGATTGACAACCATGCCGAGCAGCTTTGGGCCAGCGGATACCGCGCGCAGGCTCGAGGCCGCCGTGAAAGCAAAGGGCATGACGGTATTTGCCCGCATCGACCACGCGGCGGGGGCCACCGAGGTCGGCCTAACGCTGCGCCCCACTGAGCTTGTGATCTTCGGTAATGCCAGAGGCGGCACGCCTTTGATGCAGTCGGACCAGACCATGGGAATCGATCTGCCGCTCAAGGCACTCGTTTGGCAGGACGCAGCCGGCAAGACCTGGCTTTCATACAATGATCCGGGCTGGCTCGTGAAACGACATGGAATGGGCGCGGAAGTGGCGACCACGGTCGCAACCCTGTCGGTGGCGCTGAATGCGGTCGCAAAAGCCGCGACGACGTCTGCCGCCGCCTGAGCATCCCCGGGGCTATATTGGGCGCGTGAATGACACGCCGGCAGTCCACAGCGGGTCGGCTGCCGAAGTATTTGGCGTCGCCCTCAAACTTGGGCTGACCTCATTCGGCGGTCCGATCGCACATCTCGGCTATTTCGAGCGGACCTACGTGCGGGAGCACCGCTGGCTCACGGCCGGGGAATACACCGGTCTCGTGGGTCTGTGCCAGCTCCTTCCGGGTCCCTCCAGCAGCCAGGTCGGGTTCCTGGTCGGCCTGCGCAGAGCGGGCTGGCCGGGCGCTGTGGCGGCCTGGGCTGGCTTCACGCTGCCGTCGGCGCTGCTGATGTACGCCTTCGCCCTGCTCGCATCGCGTGTACACGGCGTGGCAATGCAGGCTGTTGTGCACGGCCTCATGCTCACCGCGGTCGCGGTCGTGTCCCAGGCGGTGTGGAGCATGGGGCGCAGTCTGTGCCCCGATCGGCAGCGAATCGCCATTGCGCTCCTGGCGGCCGTATTGCTCCTCCTGCGTGGCGGGCCAGTGATGCAGCTTGCGGTAATGCTGGCAGGGGGCCTTGGCGGTTGGCTGCTGTGCCGCCAAGTGTTGCTGCCTGACTTTATGCCACCAGCCCGTGTTGAATCCGGAACCGCATGGATCCTGGTTGCCATCTTTTTCGGGCTCCTCCTGGCCCTGCCGGCGCTGGCACTACTTGACCCGCGCGGCTCGATCGGACTCGCGAACATCTCTTATCGAGCCGGCGCACTCGTTTTCGGCGGGGGTCACGTCGTGCTGCCGCTCTTGCACGATGCGCTGGTACCGGGCGGCTGGGTTTCAGACGACACGTTTCTGACCGGATACGGCTTCGCCCAGGGTATGCCGGGGCCATTGTTTACGTTCGCGGCGTATCTCGGGGCGGTGTGCGCACCGACGCACGCGTCTCCCCTCTGGGCCATCATCTCTTTAGTTGCGATATTCCTTCCCGGCCTGCTGCTGGCGGGCGCGGCAATGTCCCTTTGGGGTCGGCTTGCACACGCGTCCGCAGCGCCGGGGATACTCGCGGGCGTCAACGCGGCCGTGGTCGGCGTTCTCGCGGCCGCGCTCTACAACCCCGTGTGGACCACGGCAATTGCGGGCATCGGCGACGCCGTGGTCGCGATTGCCGGTTTTATGCTCCTGCAGCGCTGGCGTGTTCCCCCGATCCTCGTGGTTGTGCTTTGCGTTGTAACGAGTGTCGCAATCGCGGTACTCGGGTAGGCACCACGACTGACACTCAGCGCACGGCGAGACGCCACAGCGAGGTCACCTCGGCTGCGCGCGCCACGTGCAGCGGGTCGCTTTGATCGGAC
>PMHN01000048.1:414-9741 GCA_003156695.1 Gammaproteobacteria bacterium | reverse complement strand
TATCGAGCCCCGCCTTTTGCCCGCGGAAACGAAGCTGATGTCCGGCGAAATCGCGGCACGCGATTTCGCCCAATGGATTAACGCGGCCACAGCCAGCCGAAGACCCCGGCCGTGAGCAGCGCGTAGATCACCCCGTCCAGCGCGGATTTTGCGGTCATGACCCAGGAGCGCCGGTACCAGATCGACAGCTCCACCAACGCCAGCGAATAGCAGGCAAAGGCGGTCACCGCGACGCTCTTGAACACCCGCAGATATGGGGTATCCATCGGCAGGCCGCGCGCGTTGATGTAGGCGACGAATACGCCGACCACCAGCAGGAACACGAACCATTGCACGAGATTGCGGGTCATCGATATCGGCCCGTTGGGCATGACCGTTATCACGGCCACGGGGCCCCGGGCCATCTTGTCCTTGAACTCCGGGGTCCTCATTTCCTGCATGCCGCTGGCGCGGGGAATGAAATAGTCGCCGGGCGGGATGGCCAGCGGGCGCAGGGCGTCGAGCACCTGTGGTTCCATCGGCATCTTCGGGAAATCGCTCTTGTGCCACAGCGGCGCCATGTGGATCACGGAGCTTGCAATGAAAACGATAACCGACGACAGCAGGATCGGCAGCCAGAACACATGCAGACCGGCGAAATGGATAGCGGTCATCTGGTCCCCCCATTTGTTAGTTGTAGTTATGACCAGCGCCGCATCCGCGCGGGCCTTCGGTACGCGACTGTAACCCCAAACACCACACCGGCAGCACGCAGCGGCCGCTTAACGCGCCGCCGTCCGTCTGCGTGCCCACGACTCCCCCTGATGGGGGATTCCCGGCCCCGCCGGGACGCGCGCAAGCTATTGTTTGTAAACCATAAACGGTTAGGGCTTTCGGGAACTCCCGGCGCCTTTAGCACTCCAATAGGCTGACTGCTAGAATGTCAACCCAAGCCACGGGAGATCTCATGACTGCAGGAACCGCATTGGTTGCCCGCATCGGCGACCAGGCATTAGCCGGTCCGCTGGGGAGTCTCGACGCCTACCTCGAGCGGGTCAGCCGCATTCCCATCCTGTCCCGCGACGAAGAGCGCGAGCTCGCCGAAGCGTTTCGTTCCAGGGACGACCTGGCTGCCGCGCGGCAGCTGGTGCTGTCGCACCTGCGTTTTGTGGTGCACATCGCACGCGGCTACAGCGGCTACGGGCTGCCGGTCGGGGATCTGATCCAGGAGGGCAACGTTGGACTCATGAAGGCGGTCAAGCGCTTTGACCCCTCGGTCAACGTGCGCCTGGTGTCGTTCGCGGTCCACTGGATCCGCGCCGAGATCCACGAGTACGTGTTGCGCAACTGGCGCCTGGTGAAGGTCGCCACCACCAAGGCGCAACGCAAGCTGTTCTTCAACCTGCGCCGCATGAAGAAGAATCTCAGCTGGCTGACAGCTGAGGAAACCGCCGCCGTGGCGCGCGATCTCGGCGTCACCCCGGGAGAAGTCACCGAAATGGAGCAGCGTCTCGCGGCGCGCGACATGTCGTTCGATCCGGCTCCCGAGACGGACGAGGAAGAGGCCTGGAGTCCTGCGGCCTATCTGCCCTCAGTCGGCGCGGACCCGGCGGAGCTGGTGGAATACGCAGACAGCGAGGAAGAGTCTGAAGAGCAGCTGCAGGGCGCCCTGGGGCGCCTCGATGAGCGCAGTCGCGACATCGTGCAGCGCCGCTGGATGACCGAAGACAAGGCGACGCTCCACGAGCTGGCGGGCAGGTATGGCGTGTCGGCTGAGCGCATCCGCCAGATCGAAGCGAGCGCCCTCGGCAAGCTGCGCGGCCTGATGGCCTGAGGCGGTGTTTGCCGCTGTGTCGGGACGTGGCGTGCGATAAGCTCGCGCCATGCGCAGCGTAGCGGACCTGCTCAGCGAATACGGCGCGAGCCACCAGGACCCGACCAACAAACGCCTGCACTGGATCTGCGTGCCGCCGATCGTACTGGCGGTGTTGGGGTTGTTATGGTCCGTACCCGTACCCGCGCCCCTGGCCACGTGGTCACCTTGGCTCAACTGGGCGAGCCTCGGCGCGGTCGCGGCGATCGTGTACTACCTGCTGCTCTCGCCGGCACTCGCCGCCGGGGCCCTGGTCGGGTTCGTGGCGCTGCTCGCGGTCACGCAGGGACTCGCGCATCTGCCCTGGCCGCTGTGGCTCACGTCGCTGGTTATTTTCGTCATCGCCTGGATCGGGCAGTTCATCGGCCACGCCATCGAGGGCAAGCGGCCCTCGTTCTTCAAGGACCTGCAGTTCCTCCTGATCGGCCCGCTGTGGCTGGAGGCCGCTGTCTACCGCCGCTTCAACGTCCCGTACTAGGCCAGTCCTGGTAGCTCGGCGGCGGCCCGTACCGCCGCGGTCACCTTCTCGTGAACCGCCTTGTCGAGCGGGTCCGGGACCAGCTCATCGCCTTGCGCCAGCCCGGCGATCGCATCCGCCGCCGCCATCAGCATGGCATCCGAGAAGCTGCGCGCCCGCGCCTGCAGCGCACCCTTGAAGAGGCCGGGAAACGCCAGCACGTTGTTGATGCCCTTGCCGTCGGCTGCAAATGCGGCGCCCTGCTCGCGCGCTACGAGTGGCTCGATCTCCGGGTCCGGGTTCGAGAGCGCCAGGATCACCTGCCCCTTCCTCACCCACTGCGGTTTGATGAGTCCCTTGACGCCGGTGGTCGCAATCACGATATCGGCGCGCTGCATGAGCGCCTCGAGCGTCACCCCTTCGCCGCCCGAGGCAACCAGCCGCGCCACGGCACCGGCGTTACGATCCGTACCCAACACGTGCCGCACGCCGTAAGCCTGCAGCAGGCGCACGATCCCGGTGCCCGCAGCGCCCAGGCCGATCTGCCCGACGACGCTGCCGCGCGGGTCTACCCCTGAGTGCCGCCCGGCATTTATCAGCGCCGCCAGCGTAACCACCGCCGTGCCGTGCTGATCATCGTGCAGCACCGGCTTTTGCAGGCGCGCGCGCAGCTGCCGCTCGATCTCGAAGCACTCGGGAGCGGCGAAGTCCTCGAGCTGGATGGCGCCGAACGAGGTCGCGATGCCGGTGACGATCTCGACGACGCGCTGCGGTTCGGTGTCGTTGATGAGGATCGGTACGCCGCTTAATCCGACCAGGTCCGCGAACAGCGCCGCCTTGCCCTCCATGACGGGCAGCCCCGCGAGTGCGCCGATGTTGCCCAGCCCCAGCACCGCGGTGCCGTTGGTGACAATGGCGACGGTGCTGCCGAGCGCGGTGAACTCGTACGCCGCCTGCGGATCCTTCTGGATGGCGAGGCACACACGCGCGACGCCCGGAGTGTAGACATCGCGCAGCACCTGGCGGGAGTTGATGGGCAGGCTCGCGACGGTGTGGATCTTGCCGCCGCGGTGGCGATTGAATACGCGGTCGGACTTGCCGACGAAGCGCGCGATGGGCAACTGGCCGATGCGCTCGTAGAGTGAGCGATCCGCCTCCTCGTCCATCTCCAGGGTGATTTCCCACAGCGTCTTGCCCTGGTCGCGCCGCAGCGCGCTGAGGTGCTCGATCGCAAGCCCGGCGTCGGCAATGACCTGCAGGACCTTGGCGAGGCTGCCCGGCTGGTGCACCGTCTCGACCATGAGAATTTCTGGGATTTTCATGGCCGCAGGGTGCACCAACGACTGCCCCAATTCCACCGCACTTTCGTGGCAACGGATGTCGCCGCGCGCGCGGACCCGCTATCATTCGCGCCCCGGAAAACCGGGAGCCCTTGCCCAGGAGACCGCCGTGGCCAAAGCCGCCGCTTCCCCCAGCACCGCCGCCGGAGCTAAGTCCGCCGCTGCCGCGCTTGACCCGCTGGACCTGTTCAACGTGCGCGCCACCCTCACCGACGAGGAGCGCCTGGTGCAGGAATCCGTAGCGCGCCTGGTGGACGGCGAAGTGCTGCCGGTCATCCAGCGCTGCTTCGAGGAGCACCGCTTCCCCAAAGAGCTGATTCCGAAACTCGCCTCGTTGGGACTGCTCGGCTCCTCCATTGAGGGCTACGAATGCGCGGGCCTGAACGCGATCTGCTACGGGCTCATCTGCCAGGAACTGGAGCGCGGCGACTCGGGCATCCGCAGCTTCGTATCGGTGCAATCGTCGCTGTGCATGTATCCGATCTGGGCCTTCGGTTCCGAGGAACAGAAGCGCAAGTACCTGCCCGGCATGGCACGCGGTGAACTGATTGGCTGCTTCGGCCTCACCGAGCCGCACGGCGGCTCGGATCCGGGCAACATGAAGACGCACGCGAAAAAGCGCGGCACGGACTGGGTGCTGAACGGCTCGAAAATGTGGATCACCAACGGCGCGATCGCGGATGTGGCGGTGGTGTGGGCCATGACGCCGGATGGCATCCGTGGCTTCCTCGTGGAAAAAGGCACGCCGGGCTTTTCCGCTCCCGAGATCCACCACAAGTTCTCGCTGCGCGCCTCCATCACCGCATCGCTGTTCTTTGACAACGTCGTCGTGCCCGCGGAACGCGTGTTGCCGGGCGTCGTGGGGCTCAAAGGACCGCTGTCGTGCCTCACGCAGGCGCGCTACGGCATTGCCTGGGGCGTCATCGGCGCCGCCCAGGCGTGCCTGAAGCAACTGCTCGACTACACCGCCACGCGCACGCTCTTCGAGCGGCCGCTGTCACACAACCAGACCATCCAGGTGCGGCTTGCCAACATGGCCCGTCGCATCACCACCGCGCAGCTTCTGGCGCTGCAGCTCGGGCGCATGAAGGACGCCGGCACCATGCAACCCTCGCACGTGTCGCTCGCCAAGTGGAACAACTGCCGCATGGCGCTCGATATCGCGCGCGACTGCCGCGACATGTTGGGCGGCGCCGGCATCAGCGCCGAGTACTGCCCCATCCGCCACATGCTGAATCTCGAGAGCGTCATCACCTACGAAGGCACCGAGACCATCCACCAGCTCACCATCGGTCGCGAGCTGACCGGCTTCAACGCGTTCTAAACGGAGACGCCTTAGTGAATTTTGATCCTCCAAGAAGGGCAGCGAACCTCGCCGATACGCAGAAGCTAACGATAGGCGCTCTGGACGCGACCTGGGCCCGACATCTGGCGGCAGCGAACCGACAGGCCACTCAGTTCGCTCTGGCGTTGCAGTCCCTGCATTTTGCCAAGATGAATGTGCGCCCGGGGGGCGCGCCGGAGGCTCTCGCAGCCACCCTCATCCCGGCGCGCGCCGCGTATTGCGACAAGATTCGGGAAGAGAACGCGGCATTCACAGAGTTGGTGAAGCAGACACGGCTTGAGGTGAACGAACAGGCGCCCGCAGCCACTGACCTCTACCGTCAAAATCATCAAGCGGCATATGAGCGGCTGTCGCAGATCCTGCGCGACCTCGATGCGCAGGATCTGGGGGCGCATGGCGCCATGAACCAGAAGCTCCTGAGCGCCCAGCTCGAGGACAACGCCTTGGACCGCTCACTCAGCCTGTTCGACCTTGCGCAGAAAACGACCGAGCTCTACGCGGGCCTCAAGCCACAGAAAAAGTAGCCGCCCACGGTCCGCAAGCCGTTCTTCAGCAGCCTTCCGTCAGCATCTCTGCACGCAACGATCGTAGGCGATCGCACACGCGGCCCTCTCGGCGTCACTCGACGCATTGCCCACGCATTGATCGTAGGTGGCCGCACACGCGGCAATGCATTCATCAACATCCTTCGATGCTTTGCGGTGCTTCTTTACGACATTGTCGAAACTGCGTAGGACATCCTTCAAGAGCTTGGCGTTGTCATCCATACATCCCCCTAAGGAAGTAAAAAAATAGAACTGGGAATGCATGTTACCACCAGGCCCGCGGCTATATCCGGGCGTGCGGCGGCAGACTTCCTCCTATGCTGCACGAACTAACCGACCGAAGACTGCGGCACAAGCGCGTCGCGCCATGCTGTACCACGGCGGNNGGCCAGACGATGCCCGGCGCCAGCAACACCAGCAGCGCAAGCCAGTTTACGAGCGTTGGCGGCGCCTCGGCCGCAGCAGGCGCGCCACGTAGTCGTGCATGCAAGAGAAACTCCCGTCGGTAGCGACGGGAGTATTTCGCCACGGCACGCCGCCTGCTCCGGTGGCGCAAATGTGCAGTCGCGGGGAGCAATTGTGGCGCACTGTGGCAAGCGCTGGGCGCTTTCACCTGCCGCGCGCAGCCTGTAGCCTTGTCAGCTTATGAAGCGCCAGGTGGCCATTGTTGAAGACGAGCCGGCAATCCGTGACAACTACGCGGCGGCTTTCACGCGCGAAGGCTACGCGGTGCGCTGTCATGCGAATCGCAGCGAGGCGATGCAGGCCTTTGGTGTACGCCTGCCGGACCTGGCGATCATCGATATTTCCCTGCAGGACGAGCCGGAGGGCGGCTTCGAGCTGTGCCGGCAGTTGCGCGCCCTGTCGGCCGAGCTGCCGATTATTTTTCTCACGGCGCGCGAGAGTGAACTCGACGCGGTGTCGGGACTGCGCCTCGGTGCGGACGATTTTCTCACCAAGGACTTAAGCCTGCCGCACCTGATCGCGCGGGTGAACGCGCTGTTTCGCAGGCTGGATGCATTGCGCAAGCCCGCAACGCCCGCCGACATCATGCATCGTGGTGCGCTCACGCTCNNGGCGCGCCATCCCGGCCACGTCCGGAACCGCCAGCAACTCATGGACGCCGCCAATGTCGTGCTCGATGACAACACCATCACGTCGCACGTCAAGCGCATCCGGCGCAAGTTCCAGGGCGTCGACCCGAAATTCGACGCGGTGCAAACCGTCTACGGCATGGGCTATCGCTGGGTCGAGTGACTGTTAGCTCATGACTCTGCGCCTGAAGCTGCTGCTGCTCGGCCTCCTGACGCTCGTCTTGCCGTGGGCCGGCTGCCGTTACGCGCGCGAGATGGAGTCGGCGCTGCGCGAAGGCGAGCAGAACTCGCTCCAGGCGGTCGCGCAGACCATTGCCGCCTCGCTTCAGGGTNNCCCGCCGGCGCAGCCGCTCGCACCCGCCGGCGGCGCAGACACTGACGCGCCCGCGGCCAACGGGACTGCGGCTGCCGCAACACCTGCACCGTCCGCCGCCGCGACGGCCGCTGCGCCGGCGCCCGCAGATGCTGCCTCCGCAACCAACAGCACGCTGGCCGAGGCGCCGGCTGGGGCGCCCGGCAAGAGCGGGCCCTATGATCTGGAGCCACTGGTGCTGACCGCGGCGCCGCTGCTCGAGGGCTACTCCGAGGATTGGCCGCGCGGGCCCGCCGCGTGGAAGTACTTCAACAGCGGCGAGCACCATCGCTTCGGGGTTCTCACTGGCGTCTATGAGCGCATGCTGTTTGTGCTGCTCGACGTGCACGACGAGCATCCGCTGTTCGACGCCCCCGGCACCAACGTGCTGGATCCTGCGATTTTTGGCGACCGGGTGTGGCTCGGGTATGAGGACCCACAGGGCGTGCAGCACCAGGTGTTCCTGGCCGCCACGGGTCCGGGATCGGTGACCGCGCGGCGCGTGGAAATCGGCGAGTACGGGCAGCGCACCGCATCCCTGGAGCCGCGTATCCGCGGCGCCTGGCAAACGACACCCCAGGGCTATCGGATCGAACTGCGCGTGCCGCTCTCCATGCTCGGCCGGGGTTTCGGCGTGCTGGTGGATGATCGTGATTCCCGCGGTGCGCTGCCGGTGAGCTACGGTTCCCTGCGCAGCGATGACCTGCATACGCTCGGGCGCCTGATCGTGGCCGCACCGGAGCTCAGCTCCTATCTGGCGCAGTTCCTGCAGCCGGGGCTGAAGCTCTCGCTGAATGCGACCGACGGGGAGCTGCTGGCGCGCGCCGACGCCCTGGCCCAGACCGGCACTCTGGCTCCGGAGTCACCGCTGCTCGCCCGGCTGTACCGGCGCTTCGTCGACCGGCCCGGTGAACGGCAGCTCATTGAAGCGAGCGCGCCGATCTACGATCGCGATCACAAGGATGTCATCGGCGCGCTCGCCGTCACTCAGAGTGCGCAGCGCTGGATCCACCTGCGCGACCATGCCCTCACGCGCCTGCTCAACTTCGCGGTGATCACGAGCCTGGTCGCGGTCACCGCCATGTTCGCCTTCGCGGCGTGGCTGGCGCTGCGTCTTGCACGGCTGCGACGCGCGAGCGAATCGGCGCTGACGGGAACGGAGCTCGTCACGAGCTTTCCGGAAACCGACGCCCACGACGAACTGGGCGACGTCGCGCGCGGATTCGCAACGCTCCTGTCGCGGTTGAACGAATACACCAGCTACCTGCGCACGCTCGCCGGCAAGCTCGCCCACGAAATCCGTACGCCGCTCACCATCGTGCGTTCATCCCTCGACAATCTCGAATCCGAACAGGTCTCTCCGGCGGCACGCGAGTACGTCGCGCGCGCGCGCCAGGGGAGCGAGCGGCTGAACGCCATCCTCATCGCCATGGGCGCGGCGACCCGGGTCGAGGAAGCCATCGGCAGCGCCGAGCGGGTGCGCTTTGACTTAGGTCCGGTGCTCTCGTCCGCGGTCGCCGCTTACGGTGGCGCCTTTCCGGGACGCGTTTTCCATGCCGAGCTTCCCGGTGAGGTGGTCACCGTGGACGGCGCGCCGGATCTCATCGTGCAGATGCTCGATAAGCTCGTGGACAACGCGGTGGATTTCACGGCGGCGGGCGCGACCATCACCGTGAGGCTGCGCCTGGAAGCGCTGGCGGCGCTGATCGAGGTCGACAACCCGGGTCCACCGCTGCCGCCGCACGTCGAGGGACGCCTGTTCGAATCCCTGTGGCAGTCGCGCGCCGATGCAGACAGCCGGCCGCACTTCGGTCTGGGCCTGTATATCGTGCGGCTGATCGCCAAGTTCCACGGTGGCGAGGCCGCGGCCCGCAATCTGCCGGACGGCACGGGCGTGCGCTTCCTGGTGCGCCTGCCCCGCTGAGCACGCGCTCAGATCTCGATTCCCTGCGCCTTCAGGTACTCGTCATACGTGCCCTTGAAGTCCTTGATGCTGCCGTCGCCGCGCAGTTCGATGATGCGCGTGGCGAGCGCGCCGACGAACTCCCGGTCGTGCGACACGAAGATGAGCGTGCCCGGGTAGTGCTCAAGACCGATCTGCAGCGACTCGATGGTTTCCATGTCCATGTGGTTGGTGGGCTCGTCCATCAACAGCACGTTCGGCCTGGTGAGCATCAGCTTGCCGTAGATCATCCGGCCCTTTTCACCACCGGAGAGAACTTTCACCGACTTCTTGGTTTCGTCCCCGGAAAACAGCAGCCTTCCTAAGGTCGCCCGGATCAGCTGGTCGTCGTCCGCCTTGCCGGTGTAGCGGGACATCCAGGTAAAGAGGTCGGTCTTTT
>PMHN01000048.1:0-342 GCA_003156695.1 Gammaproteobacteria bacterium | reverse complement strand
GCCGTTCGGCCCGATGATGGCGATGCGTTCGTCCGCTTCGACATTGAAGCTGACGTTCCTGAGCACCAGGTCCTCGGATTTTGGATACTTGAAACTCAGGTGCTCGACGTTGACTGCGGAGCGATACAGCTTCTTTGCCTGCTCGAAGCGGATGTACGGGTTCTGCCGCGATGAGGGCCTGATCTCCTCGATCTTGATCTTCTCCAGCAGTCGCTTGCGCGAAGTAGCCTGCCGCGCCTTGGAGGCGTTGGCGGAAAAGCGCCGCACAAACTCCTGCAGGTCCGAGATCCGGTCCTTGGCCTTGGCGTTCGCCGCTTCAACGCGCGCCCGTGCCTGCACCGA
>PMHN01000224.1 GCA_003156695.1 Gammaproteobacteria bacterium | reverse complement strand
TGCCCTGGCGTCCGCCGAAAACGTCGACCCATCCAGGCCATAGAGAATCGAGCCGCGGCGACATACCCAGACCCATCAACATGATAAGCGGCAAGAGAGCGAACATCATGAGCAGGTAGGTCAGCTTCTGCAGCACGTTGTAGTGTCGCGCCGCGTCGCCTGTCGGGTGCCGCAACCGCAGATGATCCAGAATCGATCGGCCGATCGAGCGCCAGTTGTCCCGGGTTGGCAGCAGATCGCGGTTCAGATGCCGGGTGAGCACGGAGTAAGCGACATACAGCGCGCCGTTCACGAAGAATACCCAGGCAAAGAAGAAGTGCCACCGTCTGCCCATCGCGAGCCACAGGGGGCCCGGGATCGTCGCCCAGGTGGGGAAAGCACGGGCTGTCAGCTGGCCGTCTTGGGTTGAGACCCCGAGGACGCCGGTTGTTTTGAATTCATGACCCAGCACGCGCGTCACGCCAATTGGACGGCCCTCACTTGTCTGCCGCGCCGTGATCTGCAGAACCGGGGGCCGACCGGAGTAGGACGATTGACCCCAATAAAGCGCGGAATGAGCGTTGAAGATTTGCAGGCCGCTCATCAGTAGCACGGCAATCGCAACCACATTGATCCAATGCATGATCCGCACGGCCAAGCGGTGGCGAAAGTAACGGTAGTACTTGACACGGGAGCCCCCGACATTGTCGTCCGGAGCGATCGCGGGATGGGGGCACGGCGAGCGAACTGCGATCGGATCGCTTGCCGGGAAGGTCATGTCGAGTGCCTCGTCGAGACGCGAGTCGAGAGATTGTTCAGGCTGGGATTTCTCGGTCATGCCGCATGACCCTTAAGCTGCGACGATCGCAGCCTGATTCCCCGCCTCTGCGAGCTCGCGCAGCGCCCGATGCACGAACTGAACGCAGATCGACCCCTCGCCCACCGCCGACGCGATACGCTTGACACTTCCGGCCCGCACATCACCGGCGGCGAAGACCCCCGGCACGGTGCTCTCGAGCAGGTACGGTGGACGTGGCAGGTTCCAGCGTGCGTCCGCCAACTGTTCCTTGCTGAGGTCGGGTCCGGTCCTCACGAAGCCGTGATCATCCAGCACCACGCAGCCCTGCAGCCAGCGCGTGTTCGGCCGCGCGCCGGTCATGAGAAACACATGTCTGAGACTGGGTGCTTCGGGTTCCCCATCGCGACGCGCCCAGACGACGCGCTCCAGTCGATCGGAGCCGTCGAGTGCCGTGAGTTGCGTGCGTGTATGCAGGGTGATATTCGGGGTCTCTTCGATCCGGCGAATGAGATATTCGGACATGCTCTCGGCGAGCCCGTCAGAGCGGACCAGCATGTGCACGTGACGGCAGGAGCCGGCGAGGAAAACCGCCGCCTGGCCCGCGGAATTGCCACCGCCGACGACCACAACGTCTTCGGCCGCACACAGCGTGGCCTCCAGATGAGTGGCGGCATAGTAGATGCCACGGCCAAGAAAGCGAGAGAGGTTCGCGATATCGGGCATCCGGTATTGCGCACCGCTGGCAATGAGGATGGCTCTGCTGCGTACCGATCGGCCGTCGGTCATGTCGACCGAGTACGGCAAGTGGTCACACTGGAGCCTCGCCGCCTGCCAGGCGACACTCAGCTGTGCCCCGAACTTCTGTGCCTGAGATAACGCCCGACCGGCGAGCGCTGCGCCCGAGATGCCGGTCGGAAATCCCAGATAGTTCTCGATCCGGGAGCTGGTTCCGGCCTGCCCGCCGGGAGCGAAGCTGTCCACGAGGCGGACGTCCAGGCCTTCGGAGGCCGCATACACTGCGGCGGCAAGACCCGCAGGGCCCGCGCCGATGATCAGTAGGTCGTGCACGCGATCATCGGCGGCCGGGGCGTTCATGCCGAGGCATTGGGCGACATCGGCATTGCTGGGGTTCTTCAGTAGCTCGCCGCCTCGGCAGACCACCACCGGGATGTCGTCGCTGCGGACGTGGAAGCGCTCGAGCAACGCCTTAGCGTCGGCATCATGCTCGATGTCGATATTCACGTAGGGACGGGTGTTTCGCGTCAGGAACTCGCGTAACCGCAGGGTGTCGGCGGAGTGATCCGAGCCCAGAAGCAATACCTCGCTGCGGCCGGACTCGATGACGCCCATGCGCCGTAGAATGAAGGCGCGCATGAAGAGTTCGCTGAGCTCGGCATCATTCTGCACGATGCGTCGCAGCTGCTCCGCATCGATCAGCAGAACTGCGCCGGCCTCGCGCACGCGAATGCGCGCTAACGCGCGAGTGCCGCGTAAGGTGCTCATCTCGCCGGTAAAGTCCCCCGGGGTCAGAAGGTAGAGCAACTCATACGTCGACTCGGCTTGGGTGGCCGATGGCGGGACGAGCGCCTCGACACTTCCTGCCGCCACGACGAATACACCACGTGGGATCTCACCGAGTTCCAGGAGAATCTCGCCCGCGTGCGTCTGCAGGCAAATACCCTGACGCTCCAAGCGCGCGAGCTGCGCCGCCGTCAGTTTCGGAAACATCTGCGCGCGCCGCTGTTCCAGGAGGGTGTTCGCCACAGTCGTCCTAGCGATCGAGTCGAGTCACGACAGGAGTTCCATTGCCAGCTGATCGATGTCGCCGAGTTTGAGGCACGCCTCGCAACCGCGGCTACGCGGCTGATTGGTCCGCACGCAATCCAGATGGTGGCACTGCTTAGCCATGACGCTCCGCACCCATGAGTCTAGCTTCTTTGGCTTCTCACCAGAAGTCGCACCGCCGAGGGGAACGAGCTGCACGTCAGAGCGCACGAGCAATTGCATTTCACCTCCGCCACTGCTGTGCATGACCAGGTCGACACCCGGCGTTTTGGCAATCGAACGAGCAGGGACCGGCGAAGTTATCGGTAAGGCCAGATTGGCGGACGTCGACGTATCTGAAGCTGCGGGCCGCCGAGGTCAGGTAAAGAGGCGCAGACGATGACTTTCGGTACGGTGCACCTTGGCCCGAAGCTGTTTGCGTTCATGCGTAAGCATCCCGGGCTCGACGTGACACTCGATCTGAACGACCGCTACCTCAACATTCAGGGGGCTGGTTTCGATCTTGGGGTGCGCATAGGTCGTATGCAGGACTCCACCCTCGTGGCACGGCGCATCGCCACAAGCCGTCGTGTGCTGTGCTGTAGCCCCGAATATGCAGGCGCCCACGATTTGCCGCGCTCGATAGAAGAGATCGCCGAGCACGACTGCATCTGTTACGGCAACGCGAGCGTCGCGCCGTATTGGCAGTTCCAGTCCCGGCAGGGCGACGGTGAGGCGCAACAGGTCGTTGTGCGCGGTCGTACCCATCTGAACAATGGTGAGAGCATGCGTGATGCGGCCATTGCGGGCCTGGGTCTGGCAGCGCTGCCGCTCTTCATCGCGGCTTCGGCGCTGCGGGATAGTCAGCTCATTGAAGTGATGCCCGAGACACCCCCGGTACCCGATGCCATTCACGCCGTGTATCCGCAGACCCGCTATGTCAGCCGTGGTGTCCGCGCGGTAATTGACATGCTCGTCGCAGCGTTTGGTGGAGCACTGCCGTGGGAGGACTCGGCCGCAGAGTGAGTCTGGAAGCTCCCTGCGGGGAATCGGCAATTACCAGACGCTGACGTGGCGAGAGACGCCGGCTAGCGTCGCGGTTGGAACGTCGAACGGCAGTCAGTGCTCGATCGTGGACTGATGTGCCGTTGCGGAATCATCTATAGTTCGCGCCCTGGTTCGAGTCCGTAAGTGACTCGAAATCACTTGAACAAAGAGCCATATCAGATTGAAAACTAAAGACCTGGTGCCCGGGAGAGGACTCGAACCTCCACGGTGTTACCCGCTAGTACCTGAAACTAGTGCGTCTACCAATTCCGC
>PMHN01000254.1 GCA_003156695.1 Gammaproteobacteria bacterium | reverse complement strand
CTCATTGTGCCGGGTCTCATCATGTTGTCGCTCCTGAGCGAGAGCGTCTCGAACGCGTCCTTCGGAATCTATCTGCCGAAGTGGTCGGGCACCATCTACGAGCTGCTGTCCGCTCCGGTGTCGTACGCCGAGGCGCTCATCGGTTACGTCGGTGCCGCAACCACCAAGTCAGTGATGCTGGGAATTCTGATTCTCGTCACGGCACGGCTGTTCGTACCTTATGGAATTGCCCACCCCGTATGGATGGTGACTTTCCTGATACTGACGGCCGTCACCTTCAGCCTGTTCGGATTCATTCTCGGCCTGTGGGCCGAGAGCTTCGAGCAGCTGCAGGTTGTACCGCTCATGATCGTCACGCCGCTTACTTTCCTCGGCGGCGCGTTCTACTCGATCAGCATGCTGCCGCCGATATGGCAGAAAATTACCCTGTTCAATCCNNACTCGGTCAACATGCTGCCCTCGGGCTGGCGCACCATCACGCTGCTCAATCCCGTGGTCTATCTGATCAGCGGCTTCCGCTGGAGTTTCTACGGCGTGTCCGACGTGAACGTCGTCGCCAGTGCGGCGGCAACATTAGGCTTTCTTGCCCTGTGCCTGCTGGTTGTGAGCTGGATCTTCAAAACCGGCTACAAGCTCAAGACCTGAGCCGTCGGCGATTGGCTACAGACTCGCGCCGTGCATCCACACGCTGCAGACGCGCATATGGGGCTCTAATTGGGCCCTACGCTGGCGGTGAAAGTTCGTCGCCGGGAATTGAGTTTATTTCATGTACTCATAACGGTTCTCTCCTTGACCGGTCATCACGCGCTGGTATGGTCGGATCGTGAGATTGCCGTTTCCGAACCTGGTCCCATTAACGTGCCCTGTGGCACGGAAAGTTGAGCGCATTGAGCAAGCCCATTCCCGGACACTACCTGCTGGCCTCGGACTTCGACCAGACCCTGAGTTTCAACGACTCGGGCTCGGTACTGAGCGAGCTGCTGGGCGTGCGCGGCTTCCAGGAGCGGGTCGCGGGGCTCGCAAGCAGTAATCTCGTCCAGCAGGGCGGCGAGCTCGCCTACCTTATCCGCCATGACCCGGAGTTTCGCGGCGTGCGCCACGAGCACCTGGTGGAGACCGGCAGGCGCGTACGGCTCAAGGGTGCGATCCCGGCCCTGGTGCGCTTCCTCGCGGACGGCATCGAAGGCTATCGCTTCTCCTTCTTCGTCATCTCGGCGGCCCCGCGCGAGATCGTGGTTGCCGCGCTCGCCGGCGTCGTGGCGCCGGACCACATTTACGGCACGGAGCTGGACTTCGATGAGCGCTCCGGCGAGGTGCGGGCGATCCGGCGCGTGCCGGCCGGCTACGGCAAGGTTGCCGTGATCGAGGAGCTGCAGCACCGCTTGGGCGTCGCGCCCGACCGCGTGATCTACGTCGGGGACGGCAGCTCGGACGTGCACGTCATGCTGCACGTCAACAATCGCGACGGCTTTACGATCGCGGTCTCCGACAACAGGCAGCTCGCACGCATCGCGACCACCACCGTTATCAGCGACAACGCCTTCAGCATCATGGTCCCGGTACTGGACCAGATTCTCGACTGGCGCACCGGCGAGATTCGCACGCTGCTGGAGCGCCACGGCCTGACGCTGCAGGCGTGGGAGAAAGCGCGCACCGATCACGTGCAGATCGGTGCCACCGATCCCGCAGCGGCGGCGGCCTGAGGTCCCATGAGCACCGTGACCAGTGCCTTGGGTTGGGTAGCGACGGCCATGTTCGTCGCCTCCTATTTCTTTAAGCGTCCGGCGGCGTTGCGCAGCGCGCAGATGCTCGGCGCGCTGCTGTGGATCATCTACGGAGGCCTGATCTGGGCACCGCCCGTCATGGTCGCCAACGCGCTGGTGATCGCTGCCGCAGCGTGGACCACCGTGCGCGGCCGGACGCGCGGCGGCGCGCTCGCTGCCGTCAGCGAGGCGTGACGTGACGGCAGAAGCAGAGCGCATCAGTTTTCGCGGTGAAACGTTGTACCTGCGCCCGCTCGCGGCCCAGGATCGCCCGCTGATCGAGGATCTGCTGGCGCGGATGGAGCTCGACGACCTGCGGATGCGCGCCTGAGCTGGCCGCCACTGCCGGCGCTGCGCCGCGCAGCGCTTGGCGGGTCACGGCCCGAATTGCTTCGAGATCGTCAGGCGCGCCATGAAGGGTTCCAGCGGATGCTCGTGGACATCGGCGCGTCCGTCCGGATAGGAACCAATTTCANNCGCGGCGTGCGTGTTTAGGATGTTGTAGAGGCCTAATGAGGTGGTCCAGCCCGACCGCAGTGCGTAGTGAGCATCCAGGTTCAGCTCGCCAAAGCCCTTGGCATTGATCTGGCCGAGCGCCGTTGGCGCATTGGCGCACGAGGTCGCCACGTTCGGGAAGTCGTGCACAGCGGCGGAATCGACGCACGGCCCGGAGGAAAGCGGGTAATTGCCGAGATAGCGATAACTGAGGCCCCCACTCCAGGCCCCCAGATCGGTCAGATACAGGGCCAGGGTGCCGGTCGCCACCGGTGCGTCCGTGATGTACGTGCCCAGATGTCCGGTGCCGTCATCGAACGGGCGCGTGAAGCGCGTGTGATCACCCGAGTAGCTGCCGTAAAACTCAAGCCAGTGGTTAGCCTGATAAGTGATGTTGAGCTCATAACCGTAGCGGCGGCTCGGCGGCCCCGCCGTATCCTGGCCGACATCCGGGTCAATGATGGTCTCGGACTGCTGCCAGAGGTTATAAACCGCAAAAGTGAGTGCCAGATTGGCCTGCACCGTGGCGCGCACACCTGCTTCCTGGCCTTCCTGGCGCGCGAGGAGTGGCGTATGCGGAAGCCCCAGGTCCACGCTCGTGTCCTGATTAACGCCGCGCAGATCCGCACTGTGGAAGCCCCGGCCCGCGGCCAGGTAGAACTCGAATCTGTCGCTCGGAGTGTAGATGAAGCTCCCGTTGGGCTGCAGCAGTGACTGTTGCGCCGTGCCTCCATTGGTATAACCGGCCGTCTCATGCAAGGCCGCCAGATAGTCCACGTCGGTGCCATGCTGATAGTCATCGCGCAGACCGAGCACGGTACGAATCTGGGAGGTCCAGCGGGTCACCGCCTGGATATAGGCCGCCCCGGAGAACAGATATACCTGATCATCGTTTGAATAGGAGGGCGGATCATCCTGCGACGGCAGCGGCATCTGGTCCTCGCTCGGCAGCCGTCCGACGCCCAATAAATCGTAGCGCGTGAGGCCGCCGACCAAGAACTGATTGTCGATCGATCCCAGGGGAACGGGTAGCGTGTAATTCGCCGCGCCGCCGGTCACCCGGCGATTCTCGAACTGATCTTCCTGGTCGCCGTGAACCGGATCGATCAGAAAGTGCGTGAAATCATTGAACAGATGCAGCTGGTTGTAGATGAAATACCCGCTGGCCGAGAACTGACCATCCCCGAGAGTGGCACGGTAGTTGACCGAGAGACTCGCGCGCTGCGCATGACCGCCGTCGGTCGGATCCAGCGTGCCGAATCGATTCGGCACCAGTCCTTCGGTAATGGCACGAATGGGAATGTCGGTCGTATTGGTCCAGACCTGGTGATAGTACATGCCGGTCACTGAGTAGCCGTTGTGCTCGTCGCCCTCGGCGTAGCGCAGCACGAAGTTTTCCTTGCGCGCGTCGTCAGGAGTCACGAACGCTCCATCGTAGTGCTGCACTTCCGCAAAGCCCAACAGGTGGCCATCCCCTAAGGATTCCGAGCCAGCGGCAAGCACGCGCTCAAACCCCAGTGTGCCGATGGTTGCGGCTACCTGATCGGGAATCTCGTCTCGATAATTCACCCGTACCGAGCCGACGGCGCCGAAGTCACC
>PMHN01000199.1 GCA_003156695.1 Gammaproteobacteria bacterium | reverse complement strand
CACGAACACCTGGGTCTTGTAGACCAGGCGGCGAAAGGCATTCGAGTGAATGATGCGATCGCGATCGCGCTGGAATTCGCTGCGCAGTTCGGGTTTGGGTTCCGGGTACCGCCGGCCGCGCGACTGGGCGTCGTGCGCAGCAAAGGGCGCGAGCGCCTGCCCCGCGGGCACATCGTTCATCGCGCACCTCCGCAGTGCGCCGCGAGCGTTTCCTGCAATGCCGCTTGCGGGTAGTCGTCCGTCATAAAGGCGCTGCCGACCCCGCGCAGCAGCACCAGGCGCACGCGGCTGCCCTGCACTTTCTTGTCGATGCGCATGTGCTCGAGCATCGCCGCAGGTCCCACACTTGCCACGTGCGTCACCAGGCCCGCGCGCTCGACGAGCTGGCGCACGCGCGCGGCATCCGCAGCGCTTAAGTAACCGCAGGCATGCGACATGGCGGCCGCCATCGCCAGCCCCGCCCCCACCGCCTCGCCGTGCAGCCACTCCTGGTAAGCGGTCGCGGCCTCCAGCGCGTGTCCGAACGTATGGCCGAGATTCAGGAGCGCCCGTTCTCCCTGCTCGCGTTCGTCGCGGCCCACGATCGCCGCCTTGATCTCGCAGGAACGGCGGATGACGTGCGCGANNGCGCCTCCAGCCACGCGAACAACGCCGCATCGCAGATCAGCCCGTACTTGATCACTTCGGCGAGTCCGGCGCGCAGTTCGCGCGCTGGCAGGGTGGTGAGCGTGTGCGTGTCGCTCACCACCGCCGCAGGCTGGTGGAAGGCGCCGATCAGGTTCTTGCCGCCCGGATGGTTGACGCCCGTCTTACCACCCACCGAGGAATCCACCTGGGCGAGCANNCCCAAAACGGTTGGCGACGAGCACATCCAGCACGCGGGCGACGTTGGCGAGGGTCTTGTGGGCCTCGCCATCCGGCAGGATCACGGCCACGAGCCGCCGCGGCCTGAGAGCCACGCTCAGTGCGGGCAGGTACAGCGGCGCGACGGTGGTGTTGCTGACTACGAGCACATCGCGCGCCGCCACCTGCGCGTCGAGCACTCCCGGGCGACCGAGAATCCCGGCATCGATCAGGATCGGGTAGCTGCGGGTACCGAGTTCGACGTTCAGGGTGTGCACGTGCTCACCGCGCGCGCAGGAAATCAGGCGCGGCACTGCGCGGGAGTATACGTGAGCGGTGCTGCAGGGCGCGCGCCGCCGGGCGTGCTCCTCAGCGTGGGCCGGGCACCGAGGCGAGCTCGCGCAGGATGTGCTCGGCGACGCTCGGCACGCGCCGGCCGTCGGTCGGCACGACGATGTCGGCAATCTCCGCATACAACGGCGCGCGCAGTTCCATGAGGTCCTCGAGGCGCGTGGTGGTGTCGCCGTCGCTGAGCAGCGGCCGGTTGCGGCCCTGGCGCACGCGCTGCGCCTGCTGGGTTACCGAGGTCTGCAGGTAGACGACGCAGCCGCGCTCGCGCAGGTGACGGCGGTTCTCGGGCAGCAGCACCGCGCCGCCGCCGGTGGCCAGCACGATGCGCGGGGTTGCGGTCAGCGCGTCGATCGCTTCGCGCTCACGCTGCCGGAAGCCCGCCTCGCCTTCCTTCTCGAAGATGAAGGGGATATCGACGCCGGTGCGGCGTTCGACCTCGGCGTCGCTGTCGTGGAAGGGCAGGCCGAGTGCGCGCGCCAGCGCCCGGCCGACGGCGCTCTTGCCGGAGCCCATGGGTCCTACGAGAAATACACTCTTCTGGTCGAGCATGCTTAGGCGACAGGATACCCAAATGCAGCGGCCGCCCGCAGGCGGCCGCTGGAGGGTCCCAAATCCGGGGCCGGATCAGTTATAGACGTTGACGCCCTCGCGCAGGATCTTCGGGGTGATGAAGATCATGAGCTCGTCCTTGTCGTCGGTGTGATCGGTGGTCTTGAACAGGTGGCCGAGGATCGGGATGTCGCCCAGGTACGGCACCTTGTTGTCGTTCTCGCTCTGCGTGGTCTGCAGGATGCCGCCGAGCACCACGGTCTGGCCGTCGTTCACCAGCACCTGGGTGACGATCTCGCGGGTATCGATCGCCGGCACGTTCACCCCGCCCGAGGCCACCACTATCTGGCCGACGGCGTCGTCACGCACGTCGAGATCGAGGATGACGCGGTTGTCGGGGGTGATGTGCGGCGTGACCTTCAGCGACAGCACCGCCTTCTTGAACTGAATGGTGGTGGCACCGCTCGAGGCCGACTGCTGGTACGGAATTTCCACACCCTGCTCGATCGAGGCCTCCTTCTGGTTCGCCGTGATGACGCGCGGCGAGGAGATGATGTTCGCCTGGGTTTCGGCCTGGGCCGCCGACAGCTCCAGGTCGAGGATGAAGTTCGAGCCCAGCACGCCGACCGCGATGCTGCCGGCCGGGTTGGAAGCCGGCAGGTTGACGTTGTAGCGGTTGGCGGCGTTGGTGCCGGTGATGGCCGCACCGATGAGCGGATTGGGCGCGTTGGTCATGATCGAATCGGTGGCGGCGGCGGTACCGCTGGTCGTGTACAGGCCGTTGGCGCCGTTCTTCTGCGCCGTCGTGATACCGAAGCGCGCACCCAGGTCACGCTCGAAATCGTTGTTTACGATGACGATACGCGCCTCGATCTGCACCTGGCGGACCGGGATGTCGAGTGTCGCCACCAGCCGGCGAATGTCCGCCAGCCGATCGGGGGTGTCCTGCAGCAGCAGGGTGTTGGTACGGTCATCGACCGCCACGCTGCCGCGGGAAGACAGCAGCGAGTTATTGCCGGTCTTGATGAGCGAGGCCATGTCCGCGGCCTTGGCATAGTTGACCTGCAGGTACTCGGAGCGCAGCGGCGCCAGTTCCTGCACGTCGCGCCGGGCGGCCAGCTCCGACTTCTCGCGCGCCGCCAGCTCCGCCTGCGGAGCGACGATGATGACGTTGTCCTGCTTGCGCTTGTCCAGGCCCTTGGTGCGCAGCACGATGTCGAGCG
>PMHN01000236.1 GCA_003156695.1 Gammaproteobacteria bacterium | reverse complement strand
AGCGCTACAACCGCGAGACTCTGGAGATCCGCTACCGCGGCAAGAACATCCACGAAGTGCTCGAGATGACGGTGGAAGACGCAGCGCGCTTCTTCCAGAACGTGCCGGCGGCCGCGGGCAAACTGCAGACGCTCACCGACGTGGGGCTCGCGTACGTGCGCCTGGGGCAGAACGCCACCACGCTCTCGGGCGGGGAGGCGCAGCGCGTGAAACTCTCGCGCGAGCTCGCCAAGCGCGCCACCGGACGCACGCTCTATATCCTCGACGAGCCGACGACGGGACTGCACTTCCACGACGTGCAGCAGCTCCTGAATGTGTTGCACCGCCTGCGCGATGAGGGCAATACCATCGTCGTCATCGAGCACAATCTGGATGTCATCAAAACCGCAGATTGGGTGATCGATCTCGGCCCGGAAGGCGGCGAAGGCGGCGGCGAGATCATCGCGGCGGGGACTCCGGAGGATATCGCTGCGAACGAGCGCTCCTGGACGGGAAAGTACCTCGGCCCGCTCCTTTCGCGCAGCCACCTGCTTCCCGCCGCAAGCGCCTGATTTAATTTATGATTTAGTCTGAAGACGGATGTGGTTCTCACTTGTCGCTAATGCGATTGCAAATGCGAACCGTTCTCATCCATACTTGCATCCATGGATGCGGCCGCAGCCCCTTACGGGCTCGCACTTAACCCTGGATTCGTCAGCCTCGCGGCACTCTCACCCGGCACGCGTGGGCGGGTGATCGGCGTCGGCTCGGGCCCGGCTTCGCCCCTTTCCGCCCTGGAGCGCCGGCTGCTCGAGTTCGGCTTCGTAAACGGCGAGCACGTCGAAATCCTCGCCGAGGCGCGTCCCGGGCGCGACCCGTTCGTGGTGCGCGTCGGGCACACGACGCTGGCGCTGCGGCGGCGTGAGGCACAGAGCGTCTGGGTCGAAGTGCAGCACGCGGGATCTAGCGCATCACCCCCCGAGGCACTCAGTGGGGTGAGCGACAGGGTAGAAATTCAGCACCCCGGATCGCCGGCATGAACGCCCCGGCGGTGGCGGCCGTCGCCTCGCCACCCCTCAACGTCTCCCTCATCGGTGTGCCGAACTGCGGCAAGACCGCGCTCTTTAATCGTCTCACCGGCAGCCGTCAGAAAGTCGCCAACTATCCGGGCGTAACGGTGGAGCGCAAGGAAGGCCGGCTCGTTGGTCCGCACAGCGGACGAATTTTTCGAATCAGCGATCTGCCGGGCGCGTATAGCCTGGAACCCACCACCCTCGACGAAGCCATCGCGCGCGATGTGGTTCTCGGCCGGCACGCGGCGCAGGCCGCACCCGACCTGCTGGTATGCGTGGTGGATGCGACCAACCTCAGACTCAACCTGCGGCTGGTGCTCGAACTGAAGCGTCTCGGGCGGCCGATGATCGTCGCCCTCAACATGAGCGATGTGGCCGAGCAGCGCGGCTACCAGCTTGACCGCCGGGCGCTCGAGCGCGCCCTCGGTGTGCCGGTCATTCCGACCGTGGCAGTGCGCTCGGGCGGTGAGCGCGAGCTCGTGACCGCCATCGAACGCTTCGATTTCAGCGCCAACGCCCCCGCGCATCCGGTCATGCGCCTGGCCGCGCCCGCGGCCCCAAGCGCCGCCGACATCGAGGCCACGCAGCGTGAGGTGCGCCGCGTGCTGCAGGAGAGCGGCTACCGCGTACCGGCACGCCTGGCGTTGCTGTCGAAGCTCGATGCGGTCGTGCTGCACCCGGTCGCCGGCCCCGTGCTCCTCGCGCTGGTGTTGTTCCTCATGTTCCAGGCGGTGTTCAGCTGGGCCAGGGGGCCGCAGAACGCCATCAACCTGGGCGTGCAGATGCTCGGAGGCTGGCTGGGAGGCGTGCTGCCGGCAGGCCCGCTGCGCGCGCTGCTGATGGATGGCGTGGTCGCCGGGGTGGGGAGCGTGTTGGTGTTCCTGCCCCAGATCCTGATTCTGTTTCTTTTCATCCTGGCGCTCGAGGATTCGGGCTACCTGCCGCGCGCCGCCTTCATGCTCGATCGCCTCATGGGACGCGTGGGACTCTCGGGACGCGCATTCATTCCGCTGCTGTCGANNGGCATCATGGCGGCGCGCACCATCCCCTCCGCGCGCGATCGCCTCGCGACCATCATGATCGCGCCGCTCATGACCTGCTCCGCGCGGCTACCGGTGTACGCGCTGCTCATCGCCGCCTTCATCCCGCAGCGCTCGCTGTCGATATTCAATCTGCGGGGACTGGTGTTGTTTGCGCTCTACCTCGCTGGCGTGGTCAGCGCGCTGGGCGTGGCGTTCGTATTGAAGCGCACCATGATGCGCGGCGAGGAGCGGCCGCTGCTGCTGGAGCTGCCTGAGTACCGTATGCCGCACCTGTGGAACCTGCTGCTGGGCCTGTGGGAGCGCACGCGCATCTTCGTCACCCGTGTTGGCACCATCATCCTCGCCCTGATGGTGGTGCTGTGGTTCCTGGCGAGCTTCCCGGCGCCGCCGGCGGGCGCGACCGGGCCCGCAATCCAGTACAGCATCGCCGGCTACCTCGGTCGCGGCCTCGAATGGCTGTTTGCACCGCTGGGGTTTAACTGGCAGATCTCGATCGCACTGGTCCCGGGACTGGCCGCGCGCGAAGTGGCGGTGAGCGCGCTCGGCACCGTGTATGCCATGTCCGGCTCGCATGACATCGCGGGCACCCTCACGCCGGTCATCGCGCGCAGCTGGAGCGTCGCCACCGGCTTGTCCCTGTTGGCGTGGTACGTGTTCGCACCGCAGTGCCTGTCAACACTCGCCGTGGTGAAGCGCGAAACCAACTCCTGGCGCTACCCGATCTACATGGCGGCCTACCTGTTCGCGCTCGCCTACCTCGGGGCGTTTGCCACCTATCGCGTGGCGCTCATGTTCGGTGCCGGCGCCGTCGCATGAACCTGGCTCTGCAGCAGCTGTTGGTAGGACTGCTGGTCACGGCCGGGATCGTGTTCAGCGCCTGGCGGCTGTTGTCGGCGCGCTGGCGGCTACGCCTGCTCGATGCGCTGTATGCGCTCCCGGGTGCGCGCGACGCCGCGTGGCTTGCGCGTCTGCGGCAGCGCTTACTCTCGCAGTCGACGCTTGCGTGCGGCGGTTGCTCGAGCGCGGATGCAGCGCACGGACTTAAGCCGGGCGCGGCTTCGCGGAATCAAACACCTGGTGGACCTCGCCGTTGACGATGCGTTCCTGGTATGCCCCGCGGGTATAGCCTGCGACCACGCGCCGCCAGAAATTCACCGCACCCTCATTGCGCAGGTATTCGGTGATTTCCCAGCGCCCCGCGAAGCGGCTGAGGATCAGCTGCGCAGCAGTCGCCCCTACGCCCAGGCGCCGCCGTGAGCGCGCCACGAAAAACTCCGCCATGCGGTAATCGATGCGCGGCTGGGCGGCGGAACTTTGTGCGCGCAGCACGCAGGCAAAACCGGCCGCTTCGGCGCCCCTGACAATCACCAGCGGGTAGGTGTTGGGATCGCCGAACCAGTGCGCGATCTGGTCGGGCTCGCGATGGCCGACCTCCGGGAGCTGCGGGAAAATGCCGGTGCCGGGATTCAGGTCATCGAGGTAGTCGCGGTAAACGCTCTGGATCCACAGCCGGTCGGCCGGCGTGGCGCGCGCATCGCGCACGGTGACCCCACCCATTGCATCGCCCGGTTGCCCGCGCCCGCTCACAGGTCCTCAGATGCGGATCGCGCCGGCACCCTGNNAAAAAGAAACGGCCCAGGCGGCTCGCGCGTGCGAACCGTCCAGGCCGTGTTTTCAGCCGTAAGTCGGAACTTACTGCTTCGCCGGCGGCGCAGCCTGGTCGGCCGGAGGAGTGGCGGCGCCCGCAGGGGGCGCATTTGTCCCGGCGGCCGCGCCGGCCTGCTGCGCGGCGTTCGCAGCGCTGTTGGCAGCATCCGAAGCGGAATTGGCAGCCTGACCAGCGTTCGCAGCAGCGTCCTTGGCAGCATCGGCCGACGACATGGCGCCAGCGGCAGGAGCAGGAGGATTAGCAGCGGCGTCGGTGCCGGCGGATTCCTGCTTCGCGCAGGCCGTCAGCATCAGCGCGGCAACGATTGCGCTAAGAGCAAGTTTGGTGTTCATCGATCGGTACCCCGAGAAGCAAGAGTTGTGTGGATAAGATGTCGGCCGTCAGGCCGTCCGCGCGCCCCGTTCCTGGACCGCGGAGGCCGAATTCTATAGAAGTCCCGGTACGATTGGAAACTGTCGGGCAGTCTTTCTGTCGGTTGTAAGCGACATAAAAGATCTGTAAGCAAAGGGGGCTCTCATGCAAGGCGTCGACTGCCCGCCGGCACTCGCAGCGGCACTCGAAGATTCGTTTGGCCCACACCTGAAGTTCGTGTGCGAGCGCACCGCGCGCGCGCTTGCCGCGTGTGGCTACTCGGGCCTTTTGGTGCACTCCGGGTCGCTGGTGCCGGTGTTTGAGGACGATCGTTCCTATGCGTTCGAGGCGCACGCGCCCTTCAAGATCTGGGCTCCCTTGGGGGATGTTCCGGACTCGTTTGTGTGGTTCGAACCCGGCAGGCAGCCACGGCTTCTCGTCCACCGGCCGGCGGATTACTGGCATAAGCCCGCCGATCCGCCGCACGGCTACTGGGTGCGGCACTTCGATGTGCGCCTGGTGAGCGACCTGGCAGCCACACGCGCCGCGCTGCCGCCGGTTCTCGCGCAAGCCGCCTACATCGGCGATGCGTTCGTGGAACTGCCCACCTGGGGAGTGAAGGCGGTAAATCCGCCGGCGCTCATGCGGCGGCTGGATTATGACCGGGCGGCGAAGACGCCCTACGAGCTGGCGTGCCTGCGTGAGGCCAACCGCCTCGGTGCCCGCGGTCACCTCGCGGCGCGCGAGGCGTTCGACGCCGGCGCTTCGGAGTTCGAAATCGAGCTCGCGTTTCTCAAGGGATGCGGGCTGCGCGAGCAGGAGCTGCCTTATAACCCCATCGTGGCGCTGAATGCCTGGGGTGCGGTGCTGCACTACCAGATGCTGGAGAAGACGACTCCGGCGGCACGGCACTCGCTCCTCATAGATGCGGGCGCGGAGTTCGCCGGCTATGCGAGCGACATCACCCGCACCTACTCACACGAGGACGTGGCCTTCCGCTCCCTTATCGAGCGCGTGGATCGCCTGCAGCAGGCGCTGTGCGCCGGCCTGCGCTCCGGGGTGGACTGGCGGGAGGTGCATCTGCGAGCCCACGCGCTCACCGGCGAGGTGCTGCGGGATGCCGACCTCATCCGTTGCGGCGCCGATGAGGCGGTCGCCACGGGGGTGACGCGCGTGTTCCTGCCACACGGTATCGGGCATCTCCTGGGACTCGAGGTCCACGACGTCGGCGGCTTCATGGCTTCCGCAGAAGGCGGCGAGCTGCCGCGCCCTGAGAATCATCCGTACCTGCGCTTGACGCGCACGCTCGAGGAGGGGTTCGTCGTGACCATGGAGCCGGGAATTTACTTCATTCCCCAGCTGCTCGATGCCGCGCGCGCCCAGCCCCTGGGCAGCCGGATCAACTGGCCGTGCGTCGAAGGGTTCATGAAGTTCGGCGGGATCCGGATCGAGGACGACCTGGCGGTGACGGCCAATGCTTCCGAGAACCTAACACGGGATGCCTTCCGGGCTCTTACACCGCCTGAGTCGATTGTGTGACCCCTGAAACGAAGATGGGGGCCTCAGGCCCCCATCTATACCGTCAGTGAAACAGAAGGCTACCGCTTAGCCAACAGATCTCTGATTTGCGTCAGCAGGGTCTCGGTCGTGGTCGGCGCCGGCGGCGGGGCATTCGGCGCCGGCTTCTTCATCTTGTTGAGGCCCTTGATGAGCACAAAGATCACCAGGGCGATAATGATGAACTCGAAGATCGTCTGCAGGAACGAGCCGTACTTCAGCAGCACCGGCTTGCCCGCAGCGTCGCTGGAGATCCGGAAGGCCAGATCGGTGAAATTGACGCTCCCCAGGAGGGGTGACAGCGCCGGCATGATCACATCGTTAACGAGCGACGCGACGATCTTGCCGAAAGCCACACCAATCACGACACCGACCGCGAGGTCGATGACGCTCCCCTTCATTGCAAATTCTTTGAATTCTGACGCAAGACTCATTGTGGGTTTCCTCCCCGTAAGCGCCGGTTCGACTGCCGGCTAAGCGCGCGCAGCCTACCGGAAAGGCTCGCGGGAGNNGGAGCGCAAACCTACCCGGGTCGCCGGAGGCCGCGCCGCGGCTTCAGGCCGCGGCCTTCTTCTTGCGCTTCCTGGGAGCCTCGGCGGGCGGCGGGGCTTCCGCGGCTGCGCTCTTGGCTGCCGGCTTCGCCTTCGCTTTCGGCTTCGGCTTGGCCTTGGCGCGG
>PMHN01000068.1 GCA_003156695.1 Gammaproteobacteria bacterium | reverse complement strand
CGGCCAGTAGCAGGTGCAGCGACTCGAGCAGGCGCAGACCTGCTGCCTCCAGAAGATCCGCGTAGCCTCCCGCCACCGCGCGCGTCAGCTGCGGGCGCAGGCGGCGCTCGCGAAAGAATTCAGTCCAGTCGTCTGTCCAGCCATTCGCCTGCGGCGTGCGGCCGACACAGTTTTCGCGCGTCCATCCAAAGCGCGGCGCGGTCACGGCGTGCAGCGCAGCGAGCCCCTCGCCGAGGCGGCGCTCGCAGTCCGGCGTACGCGCGCCGGGCGTGATCCACTCGAGCGTCAAAAACGCGGCCGTATCGGTGTGACCGACGGCCAGCACGCGCGGCACGCGCACCGCGCGCACGGCCGCAAGCTCGGCGAGTCCGGCCGCCTCGGCCTCGAAGTCGGCGAGCGTTGCGAGCGGACCGACCTTTACGAACAGTGCGCCGCTGGCGCATGGCCACTGATAACACTCGTTGATATTGCCGCCGGGCACGCGGCGCAGCGGATACGGTGCGCAGCGCACTCCGATGAGGGCGCTGATTTCATGAGCGATGGCCGCGAAGCGCTCCATCGGTTCTTTTGAGAGCAGGGACATCAGAACATCGGGTTGCCGCTGGCCGTCCGCTCCGGTATCTCCTGCGTGACGTCCCAATGTTCGACGATCCGGCCGTGCTCCAGGCGCAAGATGTCCACGATCGCGACGCCGCGGTCACCCGGGCCACTGGTCTTATGGACATGCAGAATGACGAAGTCGCCATCAGCGAAAACTCGCTTGATCTCGCTGTGCGAATGGGGGGCGTGTTCCTTCAGGTAGGCGACAAAGTTGCGGAAACCCTGCACGCCGTCGGCCGCGCGTGGGTTGTGTTGCGTGTAGGAAGGGCCGAGATAGCGGCTCGCAGCGTCAAAGTCCTTAGCGTTGAGCGCCGCCTCGTAGAAGGCGACGACGGCTTCCTTATTGCTTGTGCTCGACATGCTGCCCGCTCCTTTACCCGGCACCGACCACCACCGCCGCCGCTGCGCTCGCCAGTATGCGTAACACCAGCCAGTCCAGCAGCAACCCAACCACGAAGCCGCCGTGCCAATTCACGAACAGGGCAGCCTCGAGCAACAGCGGCAGTATCGTTACCGCCCAGAGAATCGAACCGAAGCTGACGCCGCGTGCGATCGCATCCGCCGCAAAGGTCGGTGCTGCCGGCCCGAGCGCGGCATACAGGAGACCGATGGCGATGCAGGCGGCGATGCGGATCGCGGCAGAGTTCAGGAAATGCGTCCAGGACTCGGTCGCCCGCCAGGTGTTGGGTGTCCTCCCCTGGTAGGCGTGGAACAGGCGCCCCGTGATGAGGTAACCCGTCGCGTTCGCGACGACACCGGCGACGACCCCGGCGGCGAGGACCTTGAGGATTGCCATCGGCGCAACTGCGCGCGCGCCGGGGAGCCAGTCGCAAGGCGCCGTCGCGACGAAGCGACGCTCATGCGGCTGCGGTTCGTACAGAGGCCGTTCAGCCGCCGGGGCTTACGCTGGTTGTGACGGGTGTCTCGCCGGGATTAAGTCGATTGCAGGGACAATCGCCGCCCGGAAAGCGTGGGCTTGTGTTTGGTTACAGAGGAAAGTGTTATGGCAAAGACATTAGGGTTGGCTGCCGTCGTCGTGACGACTGCGCTCACAGGGTGCATCGTACAGCCGGTCGCGTATCGGCCAGCGCCACCGCCGCCGTACGTCTATGAGCCCCCCGCACAGCCTGCGCCGGCGGTCGTCTACGAGAACGCCGCCGCCGACGTGTCCGAGCCGCCGCCGCCGCTGCCGGTGTACGAGCAGCCGCCGTGCCCGATGGCGGGCTACATCTGGACTCCCGGCCTGTGGAGCTGGGGTCCGCAAGGATACTTCTGGGTGCCGGGCACCTGGGTCGCGCCGCCGCAGGTTGGCCTGTTGTGGACGCCTGGCTACTGGGGAATGGCCGGCGCCGTGTTCGTGTTCCACGCCGGTTACTGGGGCCCGCATATCGGCTTCTACGGCGGCATCAACTATGGCGGCGGCTATGTCGGCAACGGCTACGCCGGTGGCCGCTGGGTGAACAACAACTTCCAGTACAACACCGCCGTCACCAATGTGAACGTGACAACCATCCACAACACCTACAACCAGACGGTGGTCAACAACGTCACCGTTGTGAACAACACCACCATTAACAACACCAACATCACCCAGGCCAGCTACGCCGGTGCTCCGGGCACGCGCACACAGCCCACCGCGCAGGAGGCGGCGGCGGTGAATGAACCGCACGTGCAGCCGACGGCCATGCAGATCCAGCACGAGAGCGCGGCACGCGCCAACCCGCAGTTGGCCGCCGCACGCAACCAGGGACGTCCGCCGATTGCCGCGACGACCCGCCCCGGAGCGTTCACCGGACCGGGCGTGACCGCGGCCAAGCCTGTGGGCGCTCCCTGGCATCCGGCTACACCCCCCGCGGCGGTAAGTGCCGGCGCGCACGCTCCCGTGACTAACCCAACACACTCTGGGACGTACCCGACGCATGCTCCTGCGGCGACTCCCGCGACAACTCCTGGGCATGCGCTTGCGGCCACGACCCCCGCGCACCCGGTGCAGCACGCCGCGGCGCCGAAGAATGGCCAGCAGCAGGCGAAGCAAAAGGCTGCGGCGAAGGCGAATCAGAAGAATGCCAAGCCGCGCCCCGAGGGCGAACACCCGCCGCAGGAACAGCACGGATAGCCCTCTGAGGCTCAGGTAGCTTGGGGTGGAATGGAGTACGTGCCGACGGCATGCGCCACCGGCACGTCACTTCCTTGCGAGTACAGAGCCACTTCGCCCACCGCCAGCGCCTTACCGACCTTCAGCAGTTTGCAGACGCCAACGATGCGCCTGTCGGGCGAGGGCTTTCTTAGAAAATTGATGGTGAGGCTCGTGGTTACCGCCAGGGGAACGATGCCGATTTCCCCGAGAATGGCCACGTAGAGCGCGACATCGGCAACCGCCATCAGGACCGGACCTGACACCGTCCCGCCAGGCCGCAAATCATCAACGCCCACGGGATAGCTGAGCGTCGCACCGGCGTTGCCGACCGCCTCGACGACGAACCCCCTCTCCGGAAAAGCCGACGCCAGGAACTCGGCTATCTCGCCCTTGGTGGCCATTTCAGGCCGCGGGCAGTTGCGCGAGACGCTCGCCCTGGCGGCGCAGGAACGGTCCGAAATTCAGCTCATCGTAAAAATCATTTAAGGCCGGCATGTCCGGCAGCCGGCGCCTGAGTCCATCCGCCACCACTCCCAAAGATAAATCGCATGAAATGCGCGTGAGCTGGCGGGCGAGGTACGCCGACTCGCGATGCTCGCTCAGGCGCGCACCGAGGGTTCCGGCACCGCGCAGTTTCAGCCGCGCGACGCCCGCCAGGTCCCCGTAGATCTCGTCGAGTGACCCAAAGGCCTTCATGAGCGACGCCGCGGTGCGATGGCCGACACCCGGGACGCCCGGGATGTTGTCCACGTCATCCCCCGTGAGCGCCAGATAGTCCGCGAAGCGCTCGGGCCGCACGCCGAAATGGCGCTCGATGTCGTGATAGCCGAATTGCTCGCGTGCGCCGAAGTCCCAGAACAGGTCCCCGTCGCGCATCAGTTGCGCGAGATCCTTGTCGCGCGTGATGTACGCCGAGCGCACGCCCGCATCGCGCATCAGCGCCGCCAGCGTGCCGATGATGTCGTCCGCCTCGTACTCCGGATCCACGAACATCGAGAGCCCCAGGTGCCGGCACAGCTCGCGGCAGCGCCCGAACTGCTGCACCAGGTCCGCGGGCGCGCGTTCGCGGTTGGCCTTGTAAGCGGGGTAAATGCGGTTGCGGTACGAGTCCGCGCGCCGCTGGTCGAAGGCCACTGCAATGTAGGTCGGGCGCACGCGCTCGATGAGATCCCCGAGGAAGCGTGCGAAGCCGAACACGGCGTGCACGGGATTGCCGTCCCGGTCCCGCATTTCCGGGAGCATCGAGTGGTAGGCGCGAAATACGTAGACCGAGGCGTCGACGAGGAAGATCAAGGCGCTGACCCGCAGCTGAAGTCCGGCGCCACCTTCAGGACAGCCAGCGCTGGATGCGGGCGTGCAGCGGACTCGAGCGCGGGAAGTGCGCCACGAGATACTCCATCTGGTCGGCGAGCACCCGGCGGCCCTTGAGGAAAATATATTCCGCGTAGGTCGGCGTGAAGGGCACGGCGATGAGCTGCATCTTCGCCTGCTCGGGGGTGCGCGAAGCCTTGTGGTTGTTACAGCGCCGGCAGGCCGTGACGACGTTCATCCACACGTCGGTCCCGCCCTGACTGAAGGGCCGGATGTGATCGCGCGACAGTTCGCGCGATGCGAAGCGCTCGCCGCAGTACATGCACAGGTAGGCGTCGCGGCGAAACAGCGTCTGGTTGTTGAGCGGCGGCACGTAATCGTGGCGCGTGTTGCCCGGATTGCCGGTGTGGCCGATGGTGGCGACGATGGAGTTGACCTCCAGCACGGTGCGCCGGCCGCTGCGCGCATTGGTGCCGCCATACAGCTCATAGAGCGCCGAGCCGCAGGTGTAGGCCACCTGCTCCTGGTGGTACAGTCGCGCGGCTTCCTTGTAGTCGATCCATTCGAGCGGCATGCCCGCAATGTCCGTGCGCAGCACGAGTTGCGACAAGCCGCGGGCCGCGGGACTTGCGACCAGTCGCCAGTCGTCCAGGAGACCGTGGTCAGCGCGCTCGAGATCTATACCCAGCATGGCGCTGTAAGATACGGCAATTTTGTGCAAGAATTCAACCGCGCAAGATCCTAATTCAACACGAAAATTTCCGGCCCGTGCCGCCTGCGTCACACTTCTCGCGAGGTCCTTGAATGCCTGTAACGATTGGCGCGCTGCGCGAAAGCACGCCCCAGGAAACGCGCGTCAGTCTCGTACCCGAGGTCGCCGGCAAGTTCGCGGCCGCGGGCGCCCGCATTCTCATCGAGCACGGTGCCGGCGAGCGCGCCCGCTTCCCCGACTCTCTATATAAGAGTGTCGACTGGGCGGACTCCCCGGGGGCGGTGCTCGCAGGCTCCGATGTCGTGCTTACCGTGCAGCCCTTGAACGTCGGACAGATCCAGCAGCTGAAGCCCACCGCTGTGGTCGTGGGCTACATGCAGCCCCACGCGCGCGCCGCCGAAGTCCGCGCCCTAAAGGAGCGTGGTATCACCAGCTTCGCCATGGAGCTGGTACCGCGCATTTCGCGCGCCCAGTCCATGGATGCGCTGTCGTCGCAGGCCGCGATCGCCGGCTACAAGGCCGTGCTCATCGCGGCGAACCAGCTGCAGAAGTTTCTTCCCATGCTGACCACCGCCGCCGGCACCATCCGTCCGGCACAGGTGCTGGTCATCGGCGCCGGGGTCGCGGGGCTCCAGGCTATCGCCACCGCCAGGCGCCTGGGCGCCGTGGTCGAAGCCTATGACGTGCGCAGCGCCACGCGCGAGCAGGTCAAATCCCTCGGCGCCAAGTTCGTCGACACCGGCGTGAGCGCCGAAGGCGCCGGCGGCTACGCGCGTGAGCTCACGGCGGAGGAGAAAGCTGCGCAGCAGGAAGTGCTCGACTCGCGCATCGCCGCGGCGGACGCCGTGATCACCACCGCCTCGGTGCCGGGCCGCCCGGCACCGAAGATCATCTCGCGCGCCGCGGTGGAGCGCATGCGCGCCGGCTCGGTGGTGGTTGACGTCGCCGCCGAGCAGGGCGGCAACTGCGAGCTGACGCGCGCCGGCGAAACCATCGAGCACCAGGGCGTGAGCATCGTGGGGGCGGTAAACCTGCCCGCCGCGCTCGCCTACAACGCGAGCGAGATGTATTCGCGCAATCTCCTGAATTTTCTCAAGCCGGCGCTGCACAACGGCGAACTGAAGATCGACTGGAGCGACGAGGTATTCGCGCAGGCGTGCCTGACCGCGGGCGGCGAGATCAAACACCAACCGACGGCCAAGGCGCTGGAGGGTAAGACATGACCGGGATCGTGGCGCTTTATATTTTCATGCTCGCGGCCTTCACCGGCTACGAGGTCATCGCGCGCGTGCCGGTCATCCTGCACACGCCGCTCATGTCGGGTTCCAATTTCGTGCACGGCATTGTGCTGGTGGGCGCCATGGTCGCGCTCGGCGGTGCGCAGACACCGCTGGAAAAGACCATCGGCTTCATCGGCGTGCTGCTGGCCGCCGGCAACGCCATGGGCGGGTACGTCGTCACCGAGCGCATGCTCGAGATGTTCAAGTCGAGCGGCGCGCGCGCCGGTGCTGCCAAGAGGGCGCACTGATGCCCGCATGGCTGTCGGCGGACCTGGCGATCCAGGCGAGCTACTTCGTCACCGCGGCGCTTTTCATCATCGGGCTGAAGCGCATGAGCTCCCCGGTGAGCGCGCGCAGCGGCATCCTGTGGGCGGGCGCCGGGATGGCGGTCGCGACCCTCGTCACCTTCCTCTACCCCGGGATGTCAAACTACGGCCTCATCCTGCCGGCGATGTTCGTCGGCGCGGGGCTTGCCTGGTGGAGCGGCAAGCGCGTCGCCATGACCGACATGCCGCAGATGATCGCGCTCTACAACGGCATGGGTGGCGGCGCCGCGGCGGCGATTGCCGCGGTGGAGCTGTATCGCGGTGGCACGCAAGGCTACGCCACCAGCACGCTGGCGGTGGCGGGCGGCATCATTGGAGCCGTGTCTTTCAGCGGCAGCGCCATCGCCTTTGGCAAGCTCCAGGGACTCATCACCCGCAGCATCCGTTTCAGTGGCCAGCAGATCCTTAACCTGGTGGTGCTCGCCGCGGCGCTGGTGCTCGGCGCCCTGGTCGCTTCCCAGACCAACGCCTCCCCGGCCGTGGTCACGGGATTTTTCGTGCTGGCGCTCATTCTCGGTCTCACCATGACGCTGCCCATCGGTGGCGCCGACATGCCGGTGGTGATCTCGCTCTATAACGCGCTCACGGGTCTGGCGGTTGCCTTCGAAGGCTTCGTGCTCAACAACGCCGCCATGATCATCGCCGGCACCGT
>PMHN01000312.1 GCA_003156695.1 Gammaproteobacteria bacterium | reverse complement strand
GCGGGCGCGGGCGCGGGCGCGGCGGCGCGGCGCGTGCTGTTCGATGGCACCAGCCTGGAGGCGTGGCGCGGCTGGAAATCACGCGGCATCCCGGAAGGATGGCGCATGGTCGGAGATACCCTCACCAAAGAGGGGGAAGTTGACGATCTCGTCACGCGTGCGCCGTTTGGCAATTTCGAGCTCGAGCTCGAATGGAAGATCGGCAAGGAAGGCAACAGCGGCATCTTCTACCGCGGCACGCGCGAGTACGACCATATCTACTGGAGCGCTCCGGAGTACCAGCTGCTTGATGACGCCAACACCGAGGACGGCAAGAGCCCGCTCACCGCGGCCGGGTCCGACTACGCGCTCTACGGCGTACCGCCCAACGTCGCCAAGCCCTTCGATCACTGGAACAAGTCGCGTCTCATCGTGAAGGGCAATCACGTCGAGCACTGGCTGAATGGCGTCAAGGTGGTCGAGTATGACTTCGGCAGCCCCGACTGGAAGCAGAAGGTCGCAGCCAGCAAGTTCAGCAAATACCCGAACTACGGTCTCGCGGCCTCCGGGCTCATCGGCATCCAGGGCGATCACCCGGGTGCGCTCGCGGTGCGCAACATCCGGATACGTGAACTGCCCTGACGGGATCAGCCTCGAGGGATCCCATGTCGGTACAGCTGGCTGAGTCGATGCGCCGCATCACGGGTCTGCTGCAAGCCGGTCAGTACAGCGCAGCGCACGCGCAATTGGAATCTCTGGTCGCCGCAAATCCCACTTTCCCGGAAGGGCTGCGGCTGCTGGCTGGCGCCAAGCAGGCTTTGGGCGACAGCGCGCAAGCGGAGTCGCTGCTGCGGCGCGCCCTCGAGCTCGACCCCCTGTGGCCCCCGACGCTGACCACCCTGGCGGAGTTATTGCTCCTCTCGGGTCGCAGCACCGAGGCGCTGCCCTTGTTGCAGCGTGCGATCCTGGGCGCCCCGCCATATCCGCGGGCAGCGCTCATATTGGCTCGACACTATCTGGACCGGGGCCAGGCGGCCCAGGCGCTCGAGGTTGCAACCCCCTGGTGCGAGAGCGGTAAAGCCGACGCCGATTTGTCGGCGCTGCACGTGGCGGCATATGCCGCTCTGGGTCGCCAGAGCGAGGCGGTGGCGCACTATCGTCGCCTGGTGACACGCGCGCCGGACAATCCCGTCGCAAGCCACACGCTGGCGGTCGCGTTGAATGCGGCCCAGCAGCCGGCCGAAGCCGAGCGCGTCGTGCGTCAGACGCTGCTGCGCAATCGACCGACCGCCGCGCTGCACTACACCCATGCGCTGAGCCTCCTCGGTCTGGAGCGCTTCGAGGAAGCCGAGGTCGCCTTGCGCGAATGCGTGAGCCTCGATCCGCGCCGCGCCGAAACCCATGACCGGCTGGCGCAACTGGTCTGGCTGCGCACCGGTAACATCGGGGAGGCCACAGGCACACTGGACGACGCGCTCGAAAAATTCCCGCATGACGATGCACTGCGGGGCACTAAGGCCGCCTTGCTGCAGGGCGCAGGCGATGCGCGTGGCGCTTTTGCGTGCCTCGCCGAAAGCGCCGCACGAGTTGAGGCCCACCCCAGTGTGCTCATTCGCGCGGGACTGGCGGCGCTGGAGTTTGAATCCGTCACTGCCCTCGCACTCGCGCAACGCGCCTTACGAGCGCTCCCCAACGACCACACAGCCCGCAAACTCCTCTGCGGGGCGTATCTGGGTGTGGGGGAGGGGGGCCGGGCGCTGAGCGAGTGCGCCACCTTGCTTAAGGCCACCCCGGACGATCAATACCTCATTGCCATGCAGACCACGGCGCTGCGCCTCCTGAACGATCCGCGCTACGAGGTGTTTTGCGACTACGACAGGATGGTTCTGTCGTCGCGCATCGAAACGCCTGCGGGCTGGCCCGATCTGAAGAGCTTCCTGACAGAACTCACGGCGCACCTGGAGGCCCTGCACAATCCGCACGGGCATCCAATTCTCTACCAGTCATTGCGCCAGGGTACCGAGACCACTCAGGATCTCTCGCGCAGTCACGATCCGGTCATCCAGGCGCTCTTTCAGGCCTTTGCCGCACCGATCGCGCGCTACCGTAATCACATCGGCCAGGGGCAAGATGCCCTGCGGCGCCGTAATCGGGGTGCGACGCGCTTCAACGGCGGTTGGTCGGTACGTCTGCACCGCAATGGCTACCACACGAGCCACGTGCACCCCCGGGGATGGATTTCCTCGGCGTGCTACATCCAGCTGCCCGATTGCATGCAAGCGGGACACACGGCCGAGGGGATTCTCAGCTTTGGCGCACCGGGCATGCTCACGAGACCGCCACTGCCCGCAGAGCTGTCGGTTCGCCCCGAGGTTGGGCTACTGGTGCTTTTCCCGTCGTACTTCTGGCACGGCACGCTGCCCTTTCACGCCGACCAGCCGCGCCTCACGGTGGCTTTCGACGCTGTCCCGAATCTCTCTCCCCTCACGTCGCCGTGAGGGGAGAGAGTCGCGCTACCGGCTAGAAGGAGTACTTGGCTGTGATGTTGACTTCGCGGCCGACGATCGAACGGCCGAAACCCACGTTATTCTGCACCGTGTTGCCGCCGAATCGGGCATTACCCTCGGTCAACCCGAGCTGGTTGGTGAGGTTTGAGCCGAGCAGCCGGAACTCCCAGTTCTCCCCGACCCTGGCAACGATGCCTGCTCCCAGGTCGTAATAAGAAGGCAACGGGGTCAAACCCGTGTCGTCCTGGAAGCGTTTACCGATGTTTTCGTACGTTAGCTGCTCGGTCAACGTGCCCCAGCCAAAGACCTGCGTGTCGCTCGGTGTCACGCGGGCCTGATACTTCGGCAGACGCGCGAGCTGGTTGCCATTGGCGGTGCCGCACACCTCCTGTTCGTTGATATTTTCGTACAGGACGCAGCCCACGAAGCCCGTGTAGTAGGCCTTCTCGTAGTTGCCATTCACCGTGATCTTGAAGAGGCTCAGGGGCTGGTTGTCACTGGAGGCGAAGGGATTCACGCTGCCGACGAGCCGCCCGCCGTGGGATACCGATCCATAGGTGGAAGCCGGGCCGATATCCACGTTTTCGATATTCACGGGTTGATAGGCCAGCCCGCTGAACTTCTTGTCGTAGACCGACAGGTCGAGGTACGTATAGCGATTCTGCACCTTGAAACCGACCTCGTAGTTCTGGATGGTCGTGAGGGGCGCTTTGGCCGGGCAACCAGTATTGTTGCAGCGGACATCGTCGAAGTTTTCGAATTCGACGCCATTATTGATACGCACGTAGGCGCTCATATTGTCATTGAACTCGTAGTTTGCGCCCACCGAGAACGTCGGCATCGTGTTGTTTTCACTGCCATGCGACCAGGTGCCGTTGGGCAAGTCGACTGCGTTGTCCCACAGGTCGTACACGCTCCCCATCTGAACGGCCGAGGTGTTGGTCGTATATTGGGTCAGGGAGATATGCTCCAGACGTACCGAGGCGTCCAGCAACCATTGATCGATCTTCCAGGAGTCGGAAAGATAGGCGGCAATATTCACCGCGTTGCCATTCTGCAGGATGTAGTAGCCCCCATTGGCATTCACAACGCCCTGCGGACTGCTCACCTGGTAGATGTTGCCACCGGCGTTGCCCGTCAGGATGATCGGTTGGGCGTTGGGCACGTTGGTGATCAGCACGTTGGAACTCAACGACCAGTTGTCGTTCATCGTGTAATACGCGCCATAGACACCAGCGGTGAGGATATTGCCGTTGCCGAAGTCCATGTTTAAGCGGAATTCATCCGTGATGCTCATGATCTTCTTCTGCACTTCCCAGACCTGCTGCGTGACCACGCTCTGGTCGGGATTCGCGGCCTGACCGTTGGTATAGGTGGCCTGGACGTTGGCCGTGGTCAACGGGGCAGGCAGGGTTCCCAGGCCTGTCGAGATGAAGGACGCCAGCGTCAAGGGGTTGCTGTTGTTGACCAGCGCGTGCGTATTCACGTACCCGCCGTCCCACAGGAAGTTGTTGCTGATTGACCAGCCGTTGCCGAATTTCTCCTTGAGTTCCGAACCGAAATAGTTCAGGTCAGCGCCACGACCATCGCTGATGTCGTCGTCCGTAAAGCAATTGCAGGCCGGATTCGGAATGTAGAAATTCTCCAGCTGCTTGCTGTTGTAGGTGGAGTTGAGCTGATTGAAACCGGGATAGGCAGATACCGAGCCGTTGTTAACGACGTAAGGGAAATCGGCGACCCACTGGTTCTTGTCGTGCAGGGTTCTGACGTAGAACATGAGCGAGCCATTATCCAGATCATGCTTTAGCGTCGCCGTCAGCTGCCCGCCGATGTCGGATGGATATTGCGGATTTCGCACGCCATCGGATTCGCGGTAAAAGCCACCGATGCTGCCGTACCATCCGTCAGTCAGCTTGCCGCTTAAGAACGCATCGACACGTTCCATTCCCTCAGATCCGTAAGTGGCGCTGATCGAGCCTGCGGTCTTGTCCGAGCCGGTCTTCAGGATGAAGTTTGTCGTCGCGCCCGGCTGACCCGGGCCGTAGATGGCGCTGGTTCCGCCCTGCACGCTCTCGACGCGCTCGACCGTGTCATCCATGCGTATCAGGGAGCTATTGTCCATGAAGGACAGGTAGGGGGCGCCGTAGAGAGGCGAACCCTGGAGCATGGTCGTGACAAACGGAGAGTCGCCGCCGCCGTCGGGAAAGCCGGCCAGATCGATATTGACACCGGTTTGTCCGCCGGATGCTTCCGGCCAAATGCCAGGCGAGAGTTTGTAAATTTCGGCCGCACTGCCGGGATTCGCCATGGCGATATCATCGGCGCTCAGCGATACGATGTTGTAGCTCGCGTCCAGCTTCTTCACGGATTGAGCTGTCGCGGTGACCACAACCTCCTGCAGTGATTCACCCGATGACGGAGCCGTCGGGGTTGTGGGCTGGTCGTCCGCGTAGGCGAGGCCTGCGAGCGACACGTAGAGAATTCCAGCGACCGCGGTGGCCACACTGGTAGTACCAATGCGCCGTTCCGGCTTAGGCGTGGCGGCCAAAACCAATGCATTTGCCGACTCAGCACTCCGGCGGAGTGCTTTGTTGTTTTTTCCTCTCATGGATTGTCCCCTCCCGATAATTGACGCAAGCGGGTGGAAAA
>PMHN01000158.1 GCA_003156695.1 Gammaproteobacteria bacterium | reverse complement strand
CCTCATCATTACCGGCTTCATTGCGAGCAAAGCGCGCGGTGTGCAGACGACCCTGGGGCGCAACGGCAGCGACTTCTCCGCGTCCATATTTGGCGCGCTTCTGGATGCGCGCGAGATCCACATCTGGACGGATGTCGATGGCGTTCTGTCGGCCGACCCGCGCCGCGTGCCCGACGCCACGGTCATTGACTCGCTCTCCTACAACGAGGCGATGGAGCTTGCGTATTTCGGCGCCAAGGTGATTCATCCGCAGACGATGGCGCCTGCCGTGGGGGGCGCCATTCCGATTTGGATCCGCAACACCTTCGCGCCGCAGAAGCAAGGAACCCTCATCTGCGCGCAGCCGCAGTCGCTCCTGCCGGTGAAGGGCATCACCAGCATCGAGCACATGGCGCTCGTCAATCTCGAGGGCGCCGGCATGATCGGCGTGCCCGGCACGGCGCACCGGCTCTTTGGCGCGCTGCGCGAAGAGGGCATCTCGGTCATTCTCATTTCGCAGGGTAGCTCCGAGCATTCGATCTGTTGCGCCATCCCGCAGGAGCAGGCGACCCGTGCCGCCACCGTCGTGCGCGCCGCGTTCGAGCGCGAGCTGCAAGAGGGCCAGATCCAGAGCATCGACATGGATCTCGACCTTGCGATCCTGGCGGTGGTCGGCGACGGAATGGCGGGCCGCCCCGGCATCGCCGCCAAGGTTTTCAATTCCCTGGGGACCGCGAGCGTCAATGTGAGGGCGATCGCGCAGGGCGCCTCCGAGCGCAATATTTCCGTCGTGATCGAAGGCCGCCAGGCGACACGCGCGCTGCGCGCCGTGCATGCGGGCCTGTATCTGTCGCCGCACACGATTTCGGTCGGGGTGATCGGACCCGGCACGGTCGGGCGGGTGCTGCTCGATCAGCTTGCCTCGCAGAGCGCGCGCTTGTGCGAGCAGTTCAAACTCGACCTGCGCGTCCGCGGCGTGCTCGGCCGGCAACGCATGCTGCTGTCGGATTCTGGCGCGGCGCTCGGCGACTGGCGCGAGCAGTACAAGAAAAGCGCCGTAACGGCCGACGTGACACGCTTCGTCGAGCATCTGCGGATTGATTACCTGCCGCACACGGTGCTGGTCGACTGCACGGCGAGTGATGCGATTGCCGCCCGTTACGCCGACTGGCTTGCCACCGGGATCCACGTCGTAACGCCGAACAAGAAGGCCAGCAGCGGCGATCTCGCCTACTACAGGCGGGTGCAGGAGGCGCGCCGCGCGGGCGCCGCGCATTACCTGTACCAGGCCACCGTCGGCGCGGGCTTGCCGGTGGTCACGACGCTGCGCGACCTGCTCGCGACCGGCGATGAGATCGACAGCATCGAGGGAATCTTCTCCGGCACGCTCGCGTATCTGTTCAACGCCTACGACGGCCGGGTGAGTTTTTCCCAGATCGTGCAGGAGGCGCGCCAGCGCGGCTTTACGGAGCCCGATCCGCGCGATGATCTTTCGGGCACCGATGTGGCGCGCAAGCTCATCATCCTCGGACGCGAGATGGGACTGCCGCTGGAGATGAAGAGTGTCAGGGTGGAGAGCCTGGTGCCCGCGGACCTGGCGGCCGGCTCGATTGATGAGTTCATGGCGCAGTTACCGCGCCACGATGCCCTGCTCGCCGAGCGCCTGGCCGCGGCGCGCGCGCGCGGCAAGCTGCTGCGCTACACCGGCCGGCTCACGGCAGCGGGGGATGCGGCGGTGGGGCTGCAGGAGTTTGATGCCAAACACGTCTTTGCTAACATCGCGCTCACCGACAACGTCGTGCGCTTCGCCACCCGCCGCTATTGCAACAACCCGCTCATCATCCAGGGGCCTGGAGCCGGGCCCGAAGTGACCGCGGGCGGCGTGTTTGCGGATCTGCTGCGACTCGCGGCCTACCTCGGAGCACGACTGTGAAGCGCGGCGCGCTGCCGCGGGCGAGTGCGTTTGCCCCGGGTTCCGTCGGCAACGTCGCCATTGGCTTCGACATCCTCGGCTTCGCCATCGAGGGCCTTGGCGATCGTGTCACGGTGACGCGCCGCGCCGCGCCGGGAGTTGAGATCAGCGCTATTCGTGGCGTTGCGGGCGAGCTGCCGCGCGAGCCGCGCGCGAACACCGCCGGCAGGGCACTGCTGGCCATGCAGGAGGCCTTAAGTCCGGGCTTCGGCTTCAGCGTCGAGATCGACAAGGGCATACCGCTTGGCTCGGGACTCGGGGGCTCGGCGGCCTCGGCGGTGGCGGCGGTGGTGGCCGCGAATGCGCTGCTGTCTGAGCCGTGCGCGCCGATCGAACTGCTGAAATTCGCGCTGGCGGGCGAGGCGACGGCGAGCGGCGACCGGCACGTCGACAACGTCGCGCCGTCGCTTTTCGGCGGCCTCGTGCTGACCGTCGGCATCGACCACCCGCGCGTCAAGCAGATTCCGATCCCTGCCGGAGTGCGCGCGATCATCGTGCACCCCCACATGTTTCTTTCGACCAAACAGGCGCGCGCGCTCCTAAAGGGCAGTGTGGAGCTTTCGGACTTCGTATGGCAGACGGCAAATCTGGCCGGATTTATTTCCGGCTGCTACACCAACGACCTCGACATGATCCGCGCATCTTTCGAGGACGTGGTGATCGAGAAGCAGCGCCAGGCGCTGATCCCGGGATTTTCCGACGTGCGCCGCGATGCGCTCGATGCCGGCGCCCTCGGCTGTTCCATCTCCGGCGCGGGCCCCGCACTATTCTCCTGGGCCCAGGCAGCGCACACCGATGACGTGCTCGCTGCCATGCGTGCGCCCTTCGAGAAGCTTGCGATTGGCATCGACGCTTGGGTCGTGGACATAGACTCACCCGGCGCGCGAGTCGTCGCCTGATGCGCTTTGCAAGCACGCGCGCAGCGGGAAATGGCGTCGGTTTCAGCGCCGCCCTGCGAGAAGGGCTCGCGCCGGACGGCGGTCTCTATGTTCCGACCCGCTGGCCCGCGATGCCGGCGGCTCTGCAATCGCCTGATCTCGATCTTCCGTCCCGTGGCGCAAGCCTGCTTTTGCCATTCCTCGCGGCCGATCCTCTGGAGGGAGAGCTTCCTGCCATCACGCGCGAGGCTTTCAATTTTGAAGCGCCGCTCGTCACGCTCGATGCCGCCGCGAAGCTGTCGCTGCTCGAGCTTTTTCACGGTCCGACTGCCGCCTTCAAGGATTTTGGTGCGCGCTTCCTCGCCGCGTCGCTCGCACGAGTGCCGCGCACGTCCGGCCGAACCTTGAACATGCTCGTTGCAACCTCCGGCGACACCGGCGGCGCGGTGGCGGCGGCCTTTCACGAGCGTCCCGGGATGCAGGTGACGGTGCTCTTTCCCAAGGGGCTGGTGTCACCGACGCAGGAGCGGCAGCTCACCTGCTGGGGCGATAACGTGCGCTCGCTCGCGGTGCGCGGCACATTCGATGACTGCCAGCGCCTGGTGAAGGAGGCGTTCGTCGACCCGGAACTCAAAAGCCGCGCAAGGATGTCATCCGCCAACAGCATCAATCCTGGTCGGCTCCTGCCGCAGATGGCGTACTTTGCCGCCGCGAGCCTTGAGGTTTGGCGCCGCTACGGCGAGCCGGCGTCGTTCGTAGTTCCGAGTGGCAATCTCGGCAATGCGCTTGCCTGCCTGTGGGCGCGCGCCGCAGGTTTGCCCATCGGGGAGGTGGTGTTGGCCCACAACGCCAACCGCACCGTGCCGGATTACCTCGCGAGCGGCGTGTGGCGTGCGCGGCCGAGCATCGCCACGCTCGCCTCGGCGATGGATGTCGGCGATCCGAGCAACGCCGAGCGTCTGCGGGCACTCTACCCGGACTTCAACGAGCTGCGGGTGGCGGTGAGCGCCTGCAGTGTGAGCGACGAAGAGATCCGCGCGCGCATTCGTGCGGACTACGCGAGTCGCGGCCAGATCTGGTGTCCACACACAGCAACGGCCGCGGAGGCGTATGAGCGGCTGCCGGCCGCGCGCCGTGCCGCCCAGCGCTGGGTGCTGGTGTCCACCGCGCACCCGGCGAAGTTCCCCGAGATTGTCGAACCGCTCATCGGCCGCGCCGTGTCAGTGCCACAGTCCCTCGCGGGACTCTTCGCGCGAGCCTCATCGTATGTTGAAATCGAACCGGACCTGGGCGCGCTGCGCGCCGCTTTGTAAGGAAGGCCAGACTTGGACGAACTCGCGAAATTGTCCCCAACCGCATGGATCCTGATCGCGGGGGCGGCCGTGCTTGGCTTCGGCGTTTCATGGGGGTGGCGCTGGTACCGGCGTTACCGCGCGCGCAAGGCGCTGCGCACGGCGGTCACCGCCGGCGCGGCCGACCACCTCGCCAACTGCCTGGTGCCGGATGGTATGGGCGGGGGGTTCCACGTCGACTTCCTGCTGCTTACGGCGCAAGGCGTCGTGGTCATCGATCTGCGGGACATCCGCGGCAATATCTTTGGCGGCGACCAGATGGCCGAGTGGACGGTCATGGACGGAGCGCACCGTTTCACCTTCACCAACCCGCAGAGCACCCTTTACGACCGCATCGCCGCGGTCAAGGCGGTGGCGGGGGATGCGCCGGTGGAAGGCCGGATCGTGTTCACGCGCCGTGGCAAATTCCCCAAGGGCCTGCCCAAGTGGACGCTGGTGCTCGATGCATTGCGCAGCGAGTTTCCCGCGACCGAGCAGGATTCCGCGGCGGGGGCGGCGGCACGCTTCGGGGAGCCCTGGGGACGGCTCAAGTCAGCCGTGAAGCCCAGTTACATGGTCGACATGCGCTAAGGAGCCGGCCAGGGAACCGCGTAGTTCTGGGCGAGGTTACCCCGGGGAGACCGTCCGCGCGTGATCGGCCAGCACCAGCGACACGCACGCCGTGAGCTTCTTCGCGTAATCGATGTGCAGGAACTCGTTCGGTCCGTGCGCATTGGCCTGTGGTCCGAGCACCCCGGTGATGAAAAACTGGGTGCGCGGGAAGCGCGTACCCAGCATGCCCATGAACGGAATCGTCCCGCCGCAGCCGATGTGCACTGCATCCTGGCCATAGACCGCGCGCGAGGCGCGCGCGATGGACTCTTCCAGCCACGGCGCAAATGCCGGCGCATTCCAGCCGCCGGTCGCGGACCCGTCATCGAAGCTCACCTGTGCGCCGTAGGGCGGATCGCGCACCAATGCCTCGCGTACGGCCTGCGCGGCGCGGTCCGCGTCGCAGGTCGGCGGCAGCCGCAGTGACAGCTTCACCGCCAGTTCCGGCAACAGCACATTGCCGGCCGACCCCAACGCGGGCAGCCCCTCCGCGCCGGTCACGGCCAGCGTGGCGCGCCAGCTGCTGTTGATGAGCAGTTCCGCGGGGTCGTTGCAGACCGGTTGCACGCCGTCGGCCCAGGGGAGCTTGCCGGCAACCGACTTTCCTAACACCTGCGCCGCGGTGCTCACCTGTGCGCGCCGGTCCGCCGGCAGCGTCACGTGCAGCTCATCGAGTAACAGATCCCCGGTCACGGGATTCTCCAGGCGGGCGATGAGTTGCTCGAGGATGCGAAAGGGTGTGGGCGCGATGCCGCCCGCCATCCCTGAGTGCACGCCCTCGGTGAGCACGCGGACCCGCAGCGTGCCGACGAGGTTGCCGCGCAGCGAGGTCGTGCACCACACCTGCTCGTAGTTGCCGCACTCGGCATCGAGGCACACGACCAGGGAGGGCTCTCCAATTGCATCGCCGAGCGCTGCCAGATGCGCCGGCAGGTCGAAGCTGCCGCTTTCCTCGCAGGCCTCGATCAGAACCACGCAGCGCGGCAAGCGAACCTTCTGTGCCTTCAGGGCGGCGATCGCGGTGACGGAGCTGAATACCGCGTAGCCATCGTCGGCCGCGCCCCGACCATAGAGCTTGCCCTCGCGGATAACAGGCTCCCAGGGTCCCAGGCCGGGCAGCCAGCCGGTAAACTCCGGCTGCTTGTCCAGGTGACCGTACAGCAGTACACAGCCTGGCAGTTCACCTGGCACGTCCACGAGCAGCAGCGGTGTCTTGCCGGGCAAGCGGCGGATGTCGGTGCGGGCGCCGGGCAACGGCTGGGCGCGGCACCAGTCAGCCATGAGCTGCACGGCTTTTTCCATGTACCCATTGGCCTCCCATTGCGGATCGAACATCGGGGATTTGTTCGGAATGCGCACGTAGGCGGTGAGGCGCTCGACGATCGAGTCGTCCCAGGTCCTGCCGATCGAGGTGGAAAGCTGCTCAAGGTTCATAGACACGCACCATAGTATTGAATTAACAATGAGTTAAAGATCGTATGAGATCCAAATTCTAGAAACAGTCTGTATGTGCCAGCAGGCGCGCCTGCCTTAGGAATCGGGCAGATCAAATAGCGTGCGCGCCGCCGCGGTACTTGCGGCCGCGAGCGCCGGCAGCGATTCGCCCCGCGCGCGTGCCACCGCCGCGGCAATGTGAAGAAGATACGCCGGCTCGTTGCGACGGGCTGCGGGTTTTGGTTTCAGGTCGCGCGGCAGAAGGTAAGGGCCGTCGGTTTCCAGGAGCAGACGCTGCGCGGGAATCCGCGGCATGAGCGCCGCCAGGTGCGCGCCGCGGCGCTCGTCGCAGATCCAGCCGGTGATGCCGACCGCGAGTCCCAGGTCCAGGTAGGCGCTCAGTTCCTCCCCCGAGCCGGTAAAGCAGTGCGCCACGCCACGCCACTGCGCGCCATGCTCGCGCAGGATGGCGATGAAGTCCGCGTGCGCGTCGCGCTGATGCAGGAACACGGGCTTGGCGATCTGCGCGGCCAGTTCCAGTTGCGCGTGGAAGGCGTGCTGCTGCTGCGCGGGCGGTGAAAAATTTCTGAAATAATCGAGCCCGCATTC
>PMHN01000074.1 GCA_003156695.1 Gammaproteobacteria bacterium | reverse complement strand
TAGGTGAGCGCATCCCGGGCATCGTCAGGGCGGCGCAGCACGTCGCTTTTGGCGATCAGGGTGAAGCCATGCTTCTCGAAGTCGCGCCGGGCATAGGCCTCATCGATCCGATGCAGGGTGCCGGCATCGGCGCTGCCGGTACCGGCCTTGGCGGAGTGGTCCACGAGCAATAGCGTGCCGCCGGGCTTCAGAACCCGTGCGATCTCGCTCAGCACGATGTTGGGATCCATCTTCGGCCACTCGTGGTCTTTATCGACCCAGTAGAGGTCGTGATAGACCTTGATGAGCAGGATGGCGTCCAGCGAGTGATCGGGGATGTCCAGGTGCTGGACATCGATGGTGCGGTGCTCNNCGTTGGGCAGACGGTTGTCCTTGAGGCGATCCTGCCAGCGTCGGCCACTCCACTTTTCATAGGCATCATTGTTGAGCAGCAACACTTTGCCGCTGGGCCCGACGATATAACTCAGGAGCTCGCTGTAGTAGCCGTTACCGGCGAGGAAATCTGCCACCTGCATCCCGGGTTTGATTCCCGCGAGGCGCAGGATCTCGGCCGGGTGATCGATTGCATCGCGTTTGAGATCCGCCGCGCTGCGGCCCGGGTGCTCGACCGCCTCGCTGTAGCGGTCGGCCGCCTGCCTNNGGCGCTGTAGAGGTCGGCGACCAGCGCGGTGGCGGCCAGAAGCGGGACAGTCAACAGGGCGAGTACGGCGAGGGCGCCGTGGTTCCGGAATCTCAGGGTTGGCATGGCGCGCTCCTTATCTTATTGGGTGGCGGCGGGCATCGCATGGCGTCGGGCGAGTATGGACTCGCCAGACCCGACGCCAGGCTGCCGGCTGCGACGGAGCGTTCGGCAGGCGAGACGTGCGGTTACGGGAACGTCGGCGTCCGGCGGGGCGTCACTCCTTACCCAGAAGGCTCAGCGTCATCGGATCGGGTTCGCCGTCGAAGTACCTCGCCAGCGCCTCACGGAACACGCTCTCGCCGCCGGCGGCGCGCGCGAACAGCGTCATGGAAGAGCGAAACTTCAGGTGGTCCGGTGTACCGAAAATTTCCAGGGCAGTGCGGCCGCACACCGCATTGGCCAGGTCAGTGCACTCCTGCAAGCGCGGACCGAGCACAGCGTGGGTCAGGTAGGTGCGCGCTTCCGCGATCCCGGACAAGGCATAGAGGCGCGCGGTGGGGCTGGAGCCCAGGCCCGCCAGTTGCGGGAAGATGAACCACATCCAGTGAGTTTGCTTGCAGCCGGCGGTGAGCTCAGCGAGTACCTCTTCGTACACGCAGTTCTGGGCTTCGACGAAGCGCTGCAGATTGTGCGCTGCGGTCACGGCATCTATGCTAGACCCAGTGTCAAGAACAACCCAGCGCAGATTGGGGCACGGGGGGTGTGCGTGAGGCCTTGCATCCGGCAAGTTCCTCGCCCGGCCGCGACAGTGTGCGCGCTGGCTTTGCTGCTGCTGGGGGTTATGCGCAGCGCCGGCAGCGATGCGGCGACGCCCTCACCCGAGCTGCAGACGCGCGTCCAGGGCGCGACTTTCGAGATGGTGATCAGGAAGCCCGAGAAGGACACCGTCACCTACGAGAAGCCGCTGCCCATGGAGCTGGTGCCTTTCATCGAGCGCAACGACAAGTACTGGTCGGTGGGGACGGCGTTTGCCATAGCTCCCAACACCTTCGTCACCGCGGCGCACGTCATTCTGCAGGGAGTTGGCAGTCAGTCCGGCACTCCCGCCATCCGCGACGTCGCCGGCGCGGTGTACACAGTCGACAAGGTTCTGAAGTTCTCGCTCCACGAGGACTTCGCCGTGTTCAGCGTCATCAACCCGCCCACGGTCGCGGTGCTGGAGACGGCCGCGCCGCCGCAGCTGAATGAGCCGGTGTTCGCGGTCGGTAACGCACTGGGCGAGGGAGTGGTGATCAGGGACGGCCTGTATACCTCGCAGACCCCCGAGCAGCAGGACGGGCGATGGAAGTGGCTGCGTTTCTCCGCCGCCGCTTCCCCGGGTAACAGCGGCGGCCCGCTGCTCGACCTGCAGGGGCGCGCGATCGGGGTCGTGATCGCCAAGTCCCCCAACGAAAATCTCAACTACGCGCTGCCAATCGAACACGTGACTGACAATCCCGGCAAGCTTGCCGCCTTCGATGTGCGCAGGGCCTTCGCACAGCCGATGGTACTGCAGGGCCAGACCGTTTCCGAGTTCAAGGACAGCTTCGCCCTGCCGCTGCCGTTCGCGGAGTTCTCTCAGGCTTACCTCGTCGCCTTCAACCGCTACTTCCGCGAGGCGCAGGCGCAGCTGCTGGCCAGTCGCGCGCCGGAGTTGTTTCCGCACGGCAATTCCGTAGTGCCGCTTGCCAGGCTCTACACCTCGTTCGACCCCAGTGTGTTGTCTCAGAAGGAGGATCGGTCCTGGGACGTGCACAGCTGCGGTGGCGGCGAGAGCGAAACGACCCTGCCACCCGATGGGCGCGTCTGGACCTGCCACGGTGATGCCAGCAGCCCCGGCCTGTTTCGCTTGCAGTATCCCGGCACGGACTTCGAGGCATCTCACTACGCGGACAGTCGCGCGTT
>PMHN01000233.1 GCA_003156695.1 Gammaproteobacteria bacterium | reverse complement strand
ACCTCGTACCCTTGTTTCTCGAACTCGCTCTTGGCCGCGCGCAACACGACGAGCGCCTCCTCGACCTGTTGCTGGTAGGTGGCGTGCTCGAGGCGCACGAATCCCGTGATAGCGCGGACTTTCGGCTTGGTATAGTCCTGCGCGTGCACCGCGCCGCACGCGACGACGGCGAGCAGCAGCGCGCACAGCAGTCTGTAAAGACCTTTGATCATGACTCCCTCAGTGCGGGCCGGTGAGCGCGCTATAACCGTTCCAGATAATCTCGATTCCAATGCACATGAGAATGAATGCCGACAACCGTACCAGCACTTCCAGGCCCGTCTCACCGAGGAGCCGCCCGATAGTTTGCGCAAACCGGTAGGCAAGATAGATTGTGACGGCAATCCCGATCAGCCCCAGCACCGCCCCGCTGGCGTGCTCCGCCAGCTGCGAGAAGCCTGGCATACCGGCGGGCTTGCGACTGCCGATGGTGATCGCCACCGACATTGAGCCCGGACCGACGGTTAGCGGCATGGTGAGCGGATAGAAGCTGCCGACCTTGCCTCCCGGACTTCCCTGCAGGCCTGCGCCAGCGTGATCCGACCACTGGTCCTGCGTCAGCAGCTTCCAGCCCAGGGCTGCCACGACGAGCCCACCCGCGATGCGCACCACCGGCAGCTCGATACCAAAGAATTCCAGCAGCGAGGGACCCAAGACCATCGACCCCAGGAGCAGCGCGAAGCCGTTGATCGCCGCCTTGCGAGCGAGCACCCGGCGCTCCACGCTGGTCAGATTCGCGGTAAGACCAAGAAAGAAGGGCGCAGACTCGATGGGGTTGACGATCGGAAAGAGTCCGGCGAAGGTCAGGAGAAATGCACTCGCGACACCGTTCACGGTGCGGCCGCGCCCGCGCCCGCAGCCGCCGTCGCCGTCCCGGCGCCGATCGCCAGCAACGCGATGTCCGCAAACCCTTTCATATACCATCTCATCTGGAGCACTTGGTTATGAGTATGAACGGCAGAATTTGTATTGTCACCGGAGCCACCGTGTCATGAACCGGGCGTTCGTGCGCGAATCGGATGAGGATCCGACGGCGCTGCCGGAGCGCGTCGTCAGCCCCCATCCCAACTTCGTCACCCCACACGGACTGGCAGACATCGAAGCGCGCGTGCGCGCGTTAGAAACCGAGCGCCAGGCGGCGCGCGCCGGCAACGATGCCGCACTGCGCGCGCGGGTGGAGCGTGACCTACGTTACTGGAGTGCGCGGCGCGCGAGCGCCCGCCTCGTCGGGCCAGCGACCGTGACCGAACGGGTGCGCTTCGGCATGCGCGTGACCCTGCAGCTGGGCAGCGGCGCCCATCAGGTGTTTCGCCTGGTGGGTGAGGACGAGGCGGACGCGGCGCAGGGGCTTTTGAGCTGGATGGCGCCGCTCGCACAGTCGTTGCTCGGCAAGCAGGCCGGCGAAAGTGTGTCTTATCAGGGCGCCGAAGCGCGGATCCTCAGCATCGAGCCGTGAGACGGCTGGACAGCAGCAGCCGCGAACACCGCGGTGCAAGCCCTCGCACGGCTACGGCCCGTGCGTGGCCCGCGCAACCGGAAGGTCCACTTTGTCGCAGCGCTCCATTTCCTTTCGGAGGTCGGCCTCATCCGCAAACATCATCGAGGTCATCTGGTTTTTTCTGACCCTGACCCTGACCCAGTCCTCGGGGTTGTCGGTGATGCGGTTCTTCCTGAAGTGGGACTTGAGGTAGAAGAGCGACACGGCTGCATAGGCATCCGAGATCCGCTGCAGATTGGCAATCGCCGCCGCATCCTTCTGCGGTGCATCTTTCAGAAGCGCCTCAACGGCTTCGCCAATGCCGGCACAGCGCGCCATCTCGTCCGCAATGACGATATCAGGGGATACCTTGAGTGCCTCGGGCGTCATGATGTCGGCGGCGCTCGCTGCTGAACTGGCCAGCAGGACGGCAAGTGTCAGGATCTTCATGGCGTCTGAAGCGTAATCAATGCTAATCCCGGCTATGTGAGCATCCTCACGTAAGAGATCTTGCACCACACGACATCGGCGCCCAGGTGCGTGCCGGGAGAGGCGCGGCCTGAAACGAGAACCCGCTCACAGTAGCGCCGGCTTGCAACAACCCTGCAGCCCTCTAACTGCGTGATTTAGCGCCGGGCTCGAGCGCACATGCGACATAGTTCGCTGTGCATGACCCCGCCCCGTGTTGCAATTCGGGCCGGTTTATCAAGTGGTTGCCATCGGGAGAGTCGGGCCACCGACGAAGTGCGAACGCATGTGCCCCCTCCAATGAGCACGCTGTCTCAAGCGAGTGTTGCCTGCGCAGGCGACGGAGCCGCCGAATGAAGCGAGCAAGCGCCGTAGACGTTGAGGGCGAGAGCTCCGATGTCACCGGACTCTTCCGGATAACGGGCGAGTTGCGGCCGGTGGAGACACTGTTCCGCAATACCGTCGAGCATGCGCCAATCGGCATTGCCTTCGCCAACCCCGACGGCAGCTTCCGTCACTGCAACCGCGCCTTCTGCGCTCTGCTCGGCTTCGACGCCCAGGAACTCAAGAGCGCCTCCATCGGTAGCCTCACGCACGGCGGGGATCTCGAGTCCACCAGCGCGGGACTCGAGCGGCTGTGGCGCGGAGAGATTGTTCATCTGGACGTCGAGAAGCGCTATCTGCGCAAAGACGGCAGCGCGTTGTGGGTCCNNAACCACCTCGCTCGTCAGCGGCGGTGGCCCGGCGCCAGAGTGTTCGGTCGAGTTCGTGCGCGACATATCTGCGCGCAAGGATTTGGCGGCCGCCCTGCTGCAGAACCAGACACTGCTCGCCACCGTCGTCGCCGAGCTGCCGATCGCGCTGGTTGCCTGCGATGTCAGAGGTCAGATAACGCACTACAATGCCTCGGCGGCACTGCTGTTTGGAATTCCCTCGGACACGGTCTGCGCGCTGCCGCGCAACCCCTACCCCCTCACCTCCCAGGTCTACCTGGCCGATGGCACTACCCCGGCAGCACGTGAGGATCGTCCGCTCGCGCGGGCCCTGCGCGGTGAAAAGGTGAGTAACGCTGAGTTCGTTATCGTGCGGCCGGACGGCGCGCGCCGCACGGNNCGGCTCGTCGGCCCGGCGGGCCAGCCGCTCGGCGCACTGGCGATCGTCGAGGACATCAGCGAGCGGCGCCTCGCCGAAGAGGAACTCGAGCGCGTGCACAAGCAGCTGCTGGTCGCGTCCCGCCAGGCGGGTATGGCCGAAGTGGCTACCAATGTACTGCACAACGTCGGCAACGTACTCAACAGCGTCAACGTCTCGGCGAGCGTGGTCGCGGAGCGCATTCGCAAATCGAAGTGCGTTGGCCTTACGCGGGTCGCCGAGCTCCTGAATCAGCACGCGGACAAGCTCGCGAGCTTCCTGACGGGTGCGCAAGGCAAGCACGTGCCGGCCTACCTGCAGGAGCTGGCGGCGGAACTGGTCGCCGAGCGCGACGCAGCCGTCGCCGAGCTGGCGGCGGTGCGCGGCAACATCGAGCACATCAAGGAAATCGTAGCGATGCAGCAAGGCTACGCCAGGCGTGGCGGCGTAACCGACACGCTGGACGTTCGCGCGTTGGTCGAGGACAGCCTGCGGATGAATGAGGGAGCCTTTAGCCGCCATGGGGTGACGATCGTGCGTGACTTCGAGGATGTGCCGCTGGTTGAGGTCGACAAACACCGCGTGCTGCAGGTACTCGTGAACGTGATCCGCAACGCCAAATACGCCTGCGCCGAGGCGACGAGCGGCCCAAAGCGTGTGACCGTCCGGACACGCGCGGCAAACGGCTGCGTGCTGATCGCCGTCATCGATACCGGCGTGGGCATTGCCGCGGAGAACCTCGACCGAATCTTCAACCACGGTTTCACGACACGCCCGGGCGGACACGGATTCGGACTGCACAGCGCAGCCCTTGCGGCCCGGGAACTGGGCGGGTCGTTGCAAGGCGAAAGCGCCGGCCCCGGCCAGGGCGCCACCTTCACCCTGACGCTGCCGCTAAAGCCACCGGAGTCGGTCCATGCCGATTGAGCCCGATCTGCTCACGCATCGCGTCCTCGTGGTCGATGACAATCAGGCCATCCACGAGGACTATCGGAAAATCCTCACCGGTGATGAGGGTGGCAAGGTATCGGCGGCAGAAGCCGCGTTGTTCGGCGAGCAGCGGCCCTCTGTCAGCCGCCCGCGCTTTGACGTTGATTCCGCGATGCAGGGGCGCGATGGGGTCGAGCTCGCTCAGGCAGCGCTCGCCGAAGGTCGCCCGTACTCGGTCGCTTTTGTCGACATGCGCATGCCGCCCGGGTGGGATGGGCTTGAGACGATAGAACACCTGTGGGCAATTGACCCCGAGGTACAAGTCGTCGTCTGCTCCGCCTACGCCGATTACGACTGGCTGGAGCTGCTGTCGCGACTCGGGCATTCCGACAAGCTCATCGTCGTCAAGAAGCCTTTNNCTTCGAGCCGATCGAGATCCTGCAGTGTGCAAGCTCCCTGAGTCGCAAGTGGCAGAATGAGCGCGCCCTCAAGCACCACGTCGAGAGCCTCGAACTGGTGGTCACCGATCGCACCAAGGGTCTGGAAGCGGCGAACCGGCAGCTGCGGCACCTGGCCTCACATGACGCACTCACCGGGCTGCCGAA
>PMHN01000115.1:13109-13287 GCA_003156695.1 Gammaproteobacteria bacterium | reverse complement strand
AACCTGGCTGGTGGCATTGATTCCGGTGGTCCTGCTTCTGTTCATGCTCGCGATCCTGCGTTGGACGGCGTGGCTTGCCGTGCTGATCGGCTCGATCGTCACCTTCCTGCTCGGACTATGGGTCTGGCAGATGCCGCTCGAAGACGGCATACGCGCCTACATGTACGGTTCCGCCACC
>PMHN01000115.1:0-13096 GCA_003156695.1 Gammaproteobacteria bacterium | reverse complement strand
TTCGCCTGGGCCTTCGGCGCGCTGCTCGAAGGGCTGGTCGGCTTCGGCTATCCCTGGGCTTTCGTCGCACCCATCCTAATCGCGATCGGCATTCCCGATCTCGACGCCATTCGCGTCGCAGCGATCGCCAACAACGCGCCGGTCTCCTACGGTGCCTTAGGTGCGCCGATCATCGCACTGGCTGCGGTGACGGGTTATCCACTGCTGGCGTTGTCGGGCTCGGTGGGCAGCGTCGTTGCCGTGCTTGCGCTCCTGCCTCCCTGGGTGCTTTTGTACCTGGTCTCGGGCAAGCAGGGGATGCTGGGAGCCTGGCCGCTCGCAGTCGTGGGCTCGCTCGGATACATCGCCGGCCAATATCCCGTGGCCGTCTACCTGGGTCCGTACCTGCCGGACATCACCGGTTCGATCGTGTGTTTTGCGGCACTGCTGCTGCTGCTGAAGGTCTGGCAGCCGAAGAACGTGCTGGGCTACGGCGGCAAGGTGCTCGATAGCGCTCATGCGGCGCAGCAGCGCCAGCACGGCCTGACTACGGGCGAAGTGATGCTGGCATGGATGCCATTCCTGGTGCTGCTCGCGGTGGTGGCGGCGTGGACCGGCCCGTGGTCGCCGTTGCCGAAGATCACCTGGTTTACGGCGCAGGTGAGTGCCGCGGCGCCGGAACTTCACACCAAGATCAGCGCGGCCTTCAAGTTCACGCCCTACGTCGGCGGCTCGGCAATCCTCGCCTCCTGGATTATCGTGGCGGTGCTGCTCGCGTCCATTGGCAAGCTCTCCGGAGCGCAGCTCGGCGAGGTCTTCCGGCGCACGTTCAAGCAGATGTGGGGAGCGCTCCTGGTTGGGGTGTTCATTTTCGGGCTGGCCTACATTTTCAACTTCTCGGGCATGGCTTCATCCCTCGCCAGGGGATTCGCCAGCCTCGGAACGGCGTTCATTATCGTGGCGCCGCTGCTGGGCTTCATCGGCGTAGCGCTGTCCGGCTCGAACACCTCAACGAACGCGATGTTCGGCAAGTTCCAGGCGCTGGTGGGGGCCCAGCTCGGCATGCCGCCCTTGCTGCTGCCGACGCTGAACTCGGTNNCCGATCGCGCCGCAGACCGCCAGCGTCGGGGTGTCGACCAGCAAGTTCGTGCGCAAGGAGGGTGATGTCATCCGGCACAACCTCGGCTGGACGCTCTTTATGCTCGCGTACCTGGTGGTGATTGCGGTGGCTTTCTACCTGCTGCGACCGGCATCCATGACACTCGGCCACGGATGAGGGCGCGCGCGGCCGACGAAAGTCCCGCGCTGCAGGCGATCTGGGATGTGGTCTGCGCAATCCCGCGCGGCTGCATCTCAACCTATGGCGACGTTGCCCGCGCCGCGGGGCTCCCCGGACGCGCCCGCCAGGCGGGGACGGCGCTGCGGATGGCGCCGCGCGAACTCAACCTGCCGTGGCATCGGGTGGTGGGCGCCGGGGGCCGCATCGTTTTCCCGCCGGCATCGCGCGAGTTCAGGGAGCAGGCGCGGCGCCTGCGTGCCGAGGGGGTTACTGTGCGGGACGGCCGCGTGGCGCGCGCCGCCATCACGGACTTGAGCGAGCGGTAGAATGGCGCGTGCGCACCGCCGCGCGGCGCGCATGACAATGAACCTGGCGGGGGACTCAAGGCACTTACATCTGGCAGCGTGCGCCCGTAAACGGCGATGCGCGAGCCATCCTTGTCACCGGAAGATGAGCGGGGTCACGGTTGCACGCACGAAGAGGAAACCTGGTCTGCCTGCTGGCAGCCGTGCTGCTGCCGCTGACGGGAGCCGCCCAGGGCGGCTGGATCGAGGCGCCCGGCGTGCAGGCGCGCCTCGCGGCAGGCGAGGTGGTCGTGACCACCGCGGCAGCGATCGACCCCGGTCGCCCGCGCGGCCGCGTACTTGCCGCTGTTCTGGTCAAGGCGTCCCCGGAGGCGATCTGGGGAGTAATGACCGACTGCAAACAGGCGCCGCTGTTCGTGCCGGGACTGAAGCGCTGCAGCCGCATCGCTGGCGCGGCCGATGGCAGCTGGGAAGACTTCGAACAGGTGGTTCAATACTCGTGGTTCCTCCCCACCGTGCGCTATGTCGTGCGCGCCGCGTACGACCGCCCGCGCCGGATCCAGTTCCGGCGCATCAGCGGCGACCTCAAGGATGAGGAGGGCTCGTGGTTGCTGACACCAACCCCTGATGGGTCGGCGACCCTGGTGCAATACGAAGTGTATGTCGATCCCGGGTTCTGGGTGCCACAGGTTCTGGTAACCCGCACGCTGCGCATGGACCTCCCCGCAGCGCTCGCGGGTCTGCGCGATCGTGCGCAGAGCGCCGGTTCCCGCACGGAGCCGACACCAACGCAATGACCGGCGGGCGATCCCGCCTACACGGGTGTCGCTCAGTCGTCCTCATCCCCGGCGTAGCGCGGTACCCCGCGGTTCTGGCGGTCGCGGCTGTAGCGCGGGACTTCATCGTCGCTGCGCTCGCTCGCGTAGTGCGGCAGCGGATCGCGTCGCGGCTCGCGCGCATCGCGCGCAAAAATAACTCTGCGCCGCCCCTCACGATGTAGGAGTTCCCAGGCGAGCGTCACCTGCAGGCCAGCAGCTTTTTCCTGCGCGAAGGGTCGCGCCACCGCCGAGGCGATGTCCAGAACGCCGAATCCCTGCCATGGGCCTGTTATCACCACCCCCGCGCCGCCTGCGGGCGAGACAATGAGGTCGCCGGCTTCCGCAGGGCGCGCGGCGGCGCTCGTAAGATCCGGTTCCAACACGTATTCAACCTCGATCGCGATGAGGGTTTCATCCAGGCCGTGGCGCTCGAATCGCGGCGAGGCGCCGCCGAGCCGCACGACTCCCTCGGTGATATCGCCCGCGCGCGACAGCGCGTCGGCCCGCATGGCGATGCCGGCGGTCGCCAGGGCACCCGGAGAGCCGCGCAGAAGCACCAGGCGACCGAGCTCAATCTCGCCGAGGCGCTTAGGCTTTAGTCTCGGGATCATTTCGATCAGGGGCATCGTGCGCTCAGGGCGAGGAGGCGAGTTCCAGCTGCTGCAGACGCGGCCCTTCGACGTGGCCGATACGCACGGCGCCTTCGTAGAGCACCGCAGCGAAGATCACCAGTGCGATCGCGAGTACGGCAAATGCCCGCAGGTGACGCGTTTCAAACTTCTTGATGGACCGGGCGTAGGCGAACAGTGCAAGCACTCCGGCGACCACCACGATGGCATCGATGCTGGCCCGCTGCCAGTAGCTGCCGCCCAGGTGCAGCCACATGCCAAACTCGTCGAAAGTCAGCGCCATGGCGATGCCGTAGGCAAATGCGGCCCGTCGGGCCGAGTTGCCGCGCGGCGCGCGCAGTAAAAGATATCCCGCGACCGCTGCGAGCAGAAAAATGCCGTAGTTAAGGTGGTGGACGTGCGTGTCACGGAGAAACAGATACATGTTGGGGACCATGCGCGCCATGATCAGGAATACCATCGCGCGCGCGAGCATGAAGGTCAGGAGAAAGGCGAGTAGGGCGCGGCGCGCCAGCTCGTGGGCGCTGGGCTCGCTTTGCGAGTCGCGTGAGTCGGGTAACATTGAGCTCATTCGCACTATCTTCGCCCGNNAAATAGGCCTGGCGGGCGGGGGAAGCTGCGGCTTCGGTATATAATTCTGCGACAGCAGATGGCGCGCGGGCGCCGCACACGAGGGGCGCTCAGATGAGCTGGTGGGGCTGGGTGATTGCCGGCGCGATACTGCTCGGGGCGGAGCTGGCGTTTGTGAACGCGCAGTTCTACCTGGTTTTCGTCGGCAGCGCGGCCATCGTGGTCGGCATGGTTACCGCGGTGACTCCCGCGCTGGCACCGTGGGCCCAGTGGGCCCTGTTCGCGGTTCTCGCGTTCCTTTCGATGGTGTTGTTTCGCAGCCGGCTTTACCACCGGCTGCGCGGGAACGCACCCAGCGTTGATACCGGGCCCGCCGGCGGGGTANNCCCTGTTTGGGGTTCTGGCGCTGGTCTCGATGGTCACGTTCCGCAGCCGCATTTACCACCGCTTGCGCGGCAACCCACCGAGCGTTGATACCGGGCCCGCTGGCGGGCTGCTTACCCTGCCGGTCACTCTGGCCCCCGGTGAGAGCTGCCAGACCGAGCACGGCGGCAGCTTCTGGACGGTACGCAACGACGGCGCCACGCCGATCCTGGCGGGGGCCCGCGCTCGTGTCGTGAGTGTGAGTGGTCTTACGCTCCTCGTCCGGGCCGATAGCTAGTCAAACCCCAGGGACTCCACATGTATACCTCGTACGTCTTTATTGTTATCGCCCTCATCGTCGTGATCGTGGTGGCGCGCACTGCCACGGTCGTCCCGCAGCAAAGCGCGTACGTTATTGAAAACCTGGGCAAGTACAGCCGCACGCTGAGTGCCGGGTTCCATATCCTGATTCCCTTCGTCGAGCGCGTCGCCTATCGGCACAGTCTGAAGGAACAGGCGCTGGATGTTGCCGAACAGATCTGCATCACGCGCGACAACGTGCAGGTCGGTGTGGATGCGGTGCTCTACATGCAGGTACTGGATCCGCACCTGGCCTCTTACGGCATCACCAACTACAACTTCGCCATCTCGCAGCTCGCGCAGACGACGCTGCGCAGCGAAATTGGCAAGATTGAGCTGGATCGCACCTTTGAGGCCCGCGGCACGATCAACGCCAACGTCGTCGCCGAACTCGACAAGGCCTCGGTCGCGTGGGGCGTGAAGGTGATGCGCTACGAAATCAAGAACATCACGCCGCCCAAGGACGTGCTGACCGCGATGGAGAAGCAGATGCGTGCCGAGCGCGAAAAACGCGCCGTGGTGCTGGCGTCCGAAGGCGAGCGCGACGCCAAGATCAACGCGGCCGAAGGCGATAAGCAGCGCGTCATCAAGGCATCCGAGGCCAACAAACAGCAGCAGATCAACGAGGCGGACGGCCAGGCCGCCGCAATCCTCGCGGTGGCGACCGCCACCGCCGAGGGCCTGCGCCAGGTCGGCAGCGCCCTGAGCGACCGCGGCGGCATCGAGGCGATGCAGCTGCGTATCGGCGAGGAGTACGTACGCCAGTTCGGCAAGATGGCAAAGGAGAGCACCACGCTTGTCGTGCCCGGAAACCTGAGCGATCTCGCATCCGTGGTCACCATGGCGACGAGCATCATCCGCAGGGCCGGGGCAGCGCCGGCGCAGACCACGCCGGGCAGGCAGCCTTAGCGCCCGACGGTGAGCGGCGCATTGCGGCGCCGCGCCCTATGTACGGTGCCGCCCCGACACAAGGAGGGTGTCGGTGGTCTCATGGCCCATCGAAGGCAATCGGCCGCAATTGCGCGTGCCGTCCCCCTCCGAGGGATGAATCACCATGAGACAGATACCCAAGTCACTTGTTGTGCTCTCGGCGTGCACGTTGGCGCTTGGACTGGCAATGATTGCCGTCCCCGAGTACGCGGTGGCCCAGATCTCGGTGTCCGTTACGCTCGCGCCACCCGCACTGCCTGTGTATGAACAGCCGGTCCTTGTTCAAGAGGGCGCGATCTGGGCCCCAGGCTATTGGGCCTACGATCAGGAGGACGGCTACTTCTGGGTACCCGGTGCGTGGGTGCAGCCACCCGAAGCCGGGCTGCTCTGGACGCCCGGGTATTGGGGCTGGGGCAACGCAGGATATGCCTGGAATGAGGGCTACTGGGGCCCAACGGTTGGATTCTATGGCGGCGTCGCGTACGGATTCGGCTATTCCGGCGAGGGTTACGCCGGTGGGCATTGGCAGGGGCCGCAATTTTATTACAACACCGCGGTGAGCAACGTGAATGTCACCAACATTCACAACACCTACACGCAGACGGTAGTCAACAACACCACGGTCANNAGGCGGCCTCACGGCGAGGCCAACTGCCGCCCAGCAGGCTGCCGCTCGCGCGCCGCACCAGCAGGCAACGGCGGCACAAATGCAGGTTCGCCAGGCAGCGATGGCCAATCCCGCTCTCAAGGCATCGGCCAACGGCGGCAAACCACAGACTGCAGCCACGTCCAAGCCGGCCGTAAAGCCCGCGCCCGTGCATGCGGCAGACTTGCCCGCGGTTACCCACCAGGTGGCGTCCAGTACGGGAAATGCCGAACGCGACAAGGTGAATCAGAGTGAGCAGGACGCCTTGCGTGACACCCAGGAAAAGCAACGCCAGGAACTCCAGCAGAAGCAGGCAGCCGATCACGAACAGGCCGCGAAGCAGCCGTCCACAAGCGCCAGCGCGAAAGCGCTAGAGCAGCAGCACCAGGCGCAGACGCAGGCACTGGCGCAACGCCACACGGCGGAGCAGAAGACACTACGGGATACCCAAGAGAGGAAGCCGCAGGGCAACGGCGAGGCTGCGCCACACACCTAGGCACGAACTGTAAGAGGTACTGACCTTGTTGCGCGCCGGCCTGATAGCCCCATGTCACTCCAATCAAAGAGACCTCAACGCGGGATCGACATCCTGGCGGCGATATTCGTCGCGCTTGCTGCGACAGGCGCGAACGCGGGGGCGCCCACCGGCATGCCCGCAGCGATTGCGCAGGAGCTGACTCACCGCCCGCTCATATTGGATCTCGCCGCCCCGCACATGCAGCCAGTGAGCGAGTTCGGGCGACCGCTGCGGTTCGACCAGATGCGTGGATCATCCGCAAGCGCTAATGCGACGCGTCAGCTCACCCAGACCGCCCTCGATGTCCAGTTCGGTCCTAAGTCAGCATTGGTGATTCACTGGACCAGGCCTGAATTGGTACGCATTACACGCAACTTTCGGCGTACCGGTCTGCCGGTTGTTTCTCTTTGGCACTCAGGTCGCAGCCTGGTTGCGCTGGGCCTCAGCCCCCGCGGAGTACCCGGACTCTACTTCACACAGCCCCGGGATTAAGGGCGGCGGCGATTGGGTCGCGTGGCCTGGCTATGGCGGCGTAAAGGTAAAGAACTCCCACATCGTCGGCGCCGTTGCCGCAGCGCCCGGCAGCAATGTGGTGATCCCCAGGCCCTCCAGCATCAGGCGCAGCGCGCTTTGATGAAAATACAGCGTGCTTGACTGGTAGCCAGGTTTCGAAAACCGGGGGCTCACAAGCACGGTCGCAATGCGGCCGCCACCATTGGTATCGTCGCTACCGGACTCGTCGAAGGTGATGATCAGCAAGCCATCATTCTTGAACGGGGTGCTGGTGAGCAGCGGTGCGATGTTGGTTTGCAGCCAGGTGTCGGCAACACTCAGGGCGCAGTTGTGCGCGTCATCGCAAAGATTCGGCGTGATGAACGAATAATCAGGCAGTTGTCCCGACGCCAGGTCGGTTGCGAACTGGGTGAACGGCACGAGCCCAAGTTTGCCGGTGGCGCTGTCCTGTACGTCCGTCAGGTAGGGCATGGGGACATGGCGCACGGCGTAGAGCCCGGTGTCTCCGCCGGTGTAGCCAACGTACGGCAGGCTTTCGGCGTAGGCCTTCCAGGTCTTGCCGTTGGCGACCACCTCGCGCACCGCGTTGTTGACCGACACCGGGAAGGTCGCGGGGGTTTCGTTGTCGTTGTCAGTCAGCAGTTGCCCGGTCACGAGCATCATGTAGTCGGTGATGGATCCGTGGCCGTTGGAGTAATACTGGGTTGCAAGGCCGTAGCTCTTGATCAGGGAATTCAGGTACGGCATGGCGGTGCTGCCGACCACTGAGTCGTAATTTGCGTTCTCCTCCACCACGATGACAACGTGCCCGAAGGGACTGGTGCTGCCGACCGTGGCGCCGATCGTTATGCTCACCGCCAGGGTTGCCATTGCGCCGCCGGCGTCCTTAACGCTGAGCGTGAACGAGGCGCTCCCCACCGTGGTCGGCGTGCCGGAGATCGTGCCGGTGGTACCCGAGAGCGCGAGCCCAGCGGGCAGCTGGCCGCTCTGGACCGCCCAGGCATAGGGCGTCTGACCGCCGGTCGCCTGCAAGGTGGCGCTGTAGGGGCTCTGAACGGTTCCGTTCGGCAGGCTGGAGGCGGTGATCGTCAGTTGTGAATTGACGCTGAGTACGGCGCTGTTGCTGGTGACCGTGCCGGCGGAGTTGGTTACGACGACGCTGAACATTGCACCGTTTTGAGCGGTGCTGGTTGCTGCAGTTGTGTAGCTGGCAGCCGTTGCCGCGGCGATCGCGTTGCCGCCCATGCGCCATTGGTACTGCAGTGGGGCGGTGCCGGCGGCTGCGACCGTGAAGGTCGCGGCCTGCCCGGCCACGACGGCGGCATTTTGCGGCTGTGCCGTGATACTCGGTGCGACCGCGGCCGTAGTCACCGCTGCAGTCGCCGGGTTGTTCGAGCCTCCGGAGGAGCAGGCCGCTAGGAGCTGCAGCGCCAGGATGCCGGCACCCGCCATGGCTGGAAATGTACGGCGCATCCTTAGGCCTCCCAGGAAATTCCTGCCGCGAGTTGTATCACGCAATCATGGCTGAGTTTCTTCGGCCACGCGCGATGTCTCCCGGTAGAGACAGGAAGGTTCACGGTGCCAGTTGCCCGGAGGAGCTCCCCGGAAGACCTTCAACAGCGGGCGAGGTGGCACTAACGCCCTTGCGGCACACGAGCAGTATCTCGTCGACATTGTCCGTTGCCATCATTCCGGGGGCGAATCGCAGCTGCTTCTGGAACCGCAATCCGAGCGGCATGAATACGCGGTTGTACCACCACATCGCCCGTTCACGGTGATGCAGGAGCCACCACATGCCGATGTCGACCAGGCGCGATGAGCGCGGCTGCATTCCGAATGCGGCGCTGCGCTCCACCAGGAAGTGGTGCTGTGCGAGCTTCGAGAGCAATTGCGGCGGTTCATAGCGCCGCTTGTGACCCACGAAGTCGTCGAACGAAGTCCAAAGCGAGGGATGCAGCGGCATCGAGACCAGCAGAGCGGCGCCCGGCTTCGCAACCCGCGACAGCTCCGACAGTGCACCATCATCATCCTCGACGTGCTCGATGATATCGAGGGCGCACACCAGATCGAATGTAGCGTCGGCGAAGGGCAGGGAGGCCACCTGGCTGAGCGCGACCTGTGCGCCGCGCGCACGCAGTTTCGCGAGTGCTGGCGCGCTGATGTCCACGAATTGCGTACCCAGGATCGGCAGATGCGGTCGCAGGCCGGGTGCAACTTCGAGCCGGTGCCCGGACGCGGACAGCAGCGATTGCACCAGCGTCCAGGTATTGAACCGTTGCGGCTCGACGAGGTTGGCGCCGGACCACAACGAGTCGTAAAAGCGCCGGTTCTTCTCGAGCAGGGCGCGCTCGCTGTCTGTCTGCGGGGACCCGGACTGCATCATGCATCGCCTCAGTAGTGTGGAGGACGCTCGTCCTCGGGCACGCGCCCGACGTCGCTGGACTCGGCCGCGTGCAGGCGCTGCGTGATTTCCTGGATCCTGGCCGCCAGAGCCTGGATCTCCCGTTGCTGCCGAAAGACCACGTCACTCAAATCGGCGTTGGCGCGCTCCAGAAAGGCGATTTTTGTTTGAATCTGCTCCAGTGATGTTTCCACGCTGATCCCTGCCGCAAGCATCCCAGACCCTGATGGTAAGCTGATAAGTCTCTACTGAGCAGCCAGATCTCCGGCGTGAACAATACGGTCGTCCAGCCTGGAACGCGCGTTAGATAACGACCGTGCTCAAGCCGGTGGTGCCCCGGGCGAGCCGGCGCTGGCACCTCTGTTCTCCGCAGGCCACTGCGAAAACGCCAGGTAGTAAATGAACACCAGGTTCACCAGCGGCAGCAACACCAACAGGCTAAGCCAGGGCGAGTGACCGACTCGTTTGCAGATGCGCCAGAACGGCACGACTGCAATTACCAGGAGGATGAGCCAGGGAAGGCCCCACGCGTGATGATGGTAATACATGACCGTCCTCCGGAAAATGGGTGTTGATACTGTGCCAATTTCCCAGGCTCAGCAACGGGCTTGACGCTGCGCAGTGGAAGACCCCGCCGCGCAAGGAGCGGTATATGGTCGCGATTGCGCTCACGTTAACGATGATGCTGCAGTGAACCGGCCAGACACGCACGATTGACCTGTGCCTATACGGCGGCCCCGCGCTGCGTCAACATCGTGAGCGTCTGATCACAACGACCCGGGCTAGCGAGGCGATAAACAGATGAACGACATGGTTCAATTCTCGTCCGAGTGCCCGCGGTGTAAGCACGACCGTGTGCAAAGCGGCTACTCGCGCGACGAACTGATCCAGCTGCTGCAGGCGGGCGCGGATCTCGAGGCATATTGCGGCAACTGCGACGAAACCTGGCCCGTGGCGGTTGACGAGCGGGCAGACATTGCCCGTGGGCTCGAGCGCCCAAAATGAACAAGGGCAGTGGGGCAGAAACGGTCGCTGTGGGCGTGGCCGCCGGTGAGGCGAGTGCCGGCGGGGGTGAGAGCGCGCGCCAAGGCGTCGCAGCTTCGACGCTGGTTGGCATGAGCGCGCTGGAGCTCGCCGCTGCCATTCGTTCCCGGGCCGTTTCCTGTGTCGAGGCGATGCGGGCGTACCTGGAGCAGATTGCCCGCCTGAACCCCAGGGTGAACGCCATTGTGTCGCTGCAGGATCGCGAAGCGCTCCTGCAGCAGGCGCGCGAACGCGACGCGCAATTGGGGAAGGGCGAGCACCGCGGCTGGATGCACGGACTGCCGCATGCGGTGAAGGATCTGGCGTTCACAGCCGGGATCCGCACCACGTTCGGTTCTCCGCTACTGGACAGCATTCCTGAGCACGACTCGATCCTGGCCGGGCGCCTCAGGAAACACGGCGCGATTCTCATTGGCAAGACCAACACAGCGGAGTTCGGACTCGGATCGCAGACTTACAACACGGTATTTGGGACCACGTTGAACGCCTACGACCAGAGCAAGAGCGCAGGTGGCAGCAGCGGCGGCGCGGCGGTAGCGCTGGCACTACGCATGCTGCCGGTGGCTGATGGCAGCGACATGATGGGTTCGCTGCGTAATCCGGCGGCCTTCAACAATGTGTTCGGCTTTCGGCCGTCCTTCGGACGGGTTCCGGCGGCTGGCGAAGAGTTGTTCCTNNTCCAGCAGCTATCATGCCCCGGTGCCATGGGTCGCGACGTCGCCGATGTCGCGATGCTGATGAGTGTGATCGCAGGCCCCGACCAGCGCGCGCCCCTGTCGATTGAGGAGGATCCGCAGGTGTTTCGGCAGTCGCTGGACCGCGGTTTCAGCGGCACCCGTCTGGGATGGCTCGGCGATCTCGGCGGCCACCTGCCGTTTGAGCCAGGGGTGCTCGAGGTGTGTCGCCAGGGGCTCAAGGAGTTCGAAGCGATCGGCTGTGTGGTCGAGGAGGTTCAGCTGCCATCGCCGCCGGCGCAGCTGTGGGACAGCTGGGTGAAGCTGCGGCATTGGCTGGTCGCCGGAGAGCTGGAGGGTCTCTACAGTGATCCAGCCAGGCGGGCGCGGATAAAGCCCGAGGCGCAATGGGAGGTCGCAGGCGGCCGCTCGCTGAGCGCGCTTGAGGTCTACCAGGCCTCAGTCGCGCGCTCCGAGTGGTACCGGGCTGCGAGTGCCCTGTTCCGAAAGGTCGATTACCTGCTGCTGCCGAGTGCGCAGGTATTTCCCTTCGATGCCAGCGTGCACTGGCCCAGGAGTATCAACGGCGTGGTGATGGACACGTATCACCGCTGGATGGAAGTTGTCGTGCCAGCGAGTCTGCTGTCCGGTCCGGTGCTGAACGTACCGGTTGGATTCGGCAAGCAGAATCTTCCCATGGGCATGCAAATCATCGGGCGCAATCACCAGGACTTCGCGGTCCTGCAGCTCGGTCACGCCTACGATCAGGCAACCCGCTGGGTCAGCAGGCGTCTGCCAGCACTGCTCGCTGGCGTAGCCTCAGCGGCGTGAGCGCTTCACTCCCGCCAGCTTGCTGTGCGTTTGTGCCGCTTCGTCATCGGTGAGACTTGGCTGCGAGGCGCTCGCCCGCTGCACGAGAGCAATGAATTGCGCCGGGTTCAGCGCCGGGCTGAAGTAAAAGCCCTGATACTGATCGCAGCCCAGCTTCGCCAGTAAGGCGAGCTGCTCCGGTGTTTCCACACCCTCGGCGATCACCTTCAGGTGCAGGCTGTGTGCCAGTGAGATGATCGCGCCCACGATCGATGCGTCTTCCGGCCGCCGGGTCATCTCCTCGACGAAACAGCGGTCGATTTTCAGCTTGTCAATGGGGAAGCGACGCAGGTAGCTCATGCTCGAGTAACCGGTGCCGAAGTCATCAACCGACACCAGCACGCCCATGCTGCTGATCGCCTCGAGGATGATTATTGACTCTTCCGCGTCGCTCATGACCGCGCTCTCGGTCAATTCGACCTCCAGCAGCTGCGGGTCCAGGCCGGCCGCGTCGAGTGCCCGCCGGATCTGGTCGACCAGGTTGGCCAGTCTGAATTGCGAGGGTGCGAGGTTTACCGCGACCCGCAACCGGGGCAGTCCGGCGCATTGCCAGGCCTTGGCCTGGCGGCAGGCTTCAAACAACACCCATTCACCGATGTCATCGAGCAACCCACACTCGTCGGCGATGGCGATGAAGGCGCCGGGCGACAGGAGACCGCGCTCGGGATGCCGCCAGCGGATCAGCGCCTCGGCGCTGTTTATGCGACCGGTCACAGTGTCGACCTTCGGCTGGTACTGCAGTTCAAATTGCCCGCTGCGCAGTGCCTCGTGCAGCTCGCTCTCCAGCTTTACGCTTTCCTGCGTAACGGTACTCATGCCCTCGGCATAGCACTGCACGTTGTTACGACCGCGTTCCTTGGCGCTGTACATGGCGGCGTCCGCTCGCGCCAGCAGCGTATCCACGCTTTGCGCATCGCGCGGGTAGAACGCAATGCCGATGCTTGGTGAGATGTGGACGTCGATGCCGAGTAGCCGCATGGACGGCTCCATCAAGCGGATCGCCCGTGTGCCGACCTCGACTGCCTCCGCCTGACTGACGGGTCCGCCGAGGAGCAGCACAAACTCATCCCCGCCCAGGCGCGAGAGCGTATCGCGCCAGCGCACCTTGGCCTTCAGGAGAGCGCCCACCTGGCCGAGAAGCGCGTCGCCCGCGCTGTGGCCGCAGGTATCGTTGATGATCTTGAACTGGTCGATGTCG